>CAJUBQ010000027.1 GCA_910584595.1 uncultured Eubacterium sp. | reverse complement strand
AACTGTGTTTTACGCTGTTTATCCTCCAATTTTCTTTGAGTTTCGCAATTACCTAATTAATAATATATACAAGTATTAAATACTGACACCTGCGGTTGCCAGGTGTGATTAAAATACCGTTAAACATAGATTTGGATTTCGTTTAACTTTTTGTTCTATCGTTTATATGAGTTTGCAAAGCCTTACATTTTAACGCTTTACACTGGAAAGTATTTCACTTTACCGCTATATGATGCTTTAAAAGTACAGTTTGTACATTGATAATTGAATGAAGGCTTGTAAAGGATTTTTATAAATCATTTAATTATCAATGTTGTTGTTGGTTTGTTCACGTTGTTGTGGTGGGGCTTGGGAAATTGCAAATTGCAATACTTCTCTTGCATCTTTTACTAAATCATGTTCTAACAGTTTATCTATAGCCATGGAATATACTGCTAATTCTTTGCTGTTCATATATACCTACTTTCTACCTTACAAGCCTTTATTCAATTATTAATGTACGACTAAGTAATGTTTCAATCTCATTTGTTATTACTCGTTTTGTTGCCATATCCTCTTGACATTTATTATATCACACATATCAAGAAATATCTATACTACCATTTCTTAGCTTAAATCGCATCAGAACGCCCATATCCGCATTTTATACCGCTTGCCAAATGTATGCCTAAATAGTAAAAATGGATTCCAGGGGCATATACGCGCTTAAAATTCATATTTTATTATGTGGCTTATATTGGTCTTGTTTGATTACTCTTTGATTGACGAATTATTATAATGTATAACCTTGAGGTTGTCATGCCGTCCTTATCTATGCCAAGAGAAAGCTCAATAGGAGTATGATAACGGTTTAATTTGAATATCAGAAGGAAAATAGGTAATTGATAGAATAGAGCATACAAATCTTTGCTTTAGGTTTGAGATTGAATTATTGGTTGATATGGATTGATAGGAGCATAGAATATGTACTTGTTTGTGAATTGTCTATTAGCAATGTAATTTAAAAGATAACTTCTAAAAACAGTATCAGGCCCCTTGTTTTTTGTAGTTGTTTTACGACATTTTACCATCAAACTATATCAAAATATGAGACAGTTTGAAAATGTGCATCTGCTGAAAACCTTGAGTTTATACGTGTTTGAGACAGTTTAATGGAATATGAAAAACTGCTGCAATATACGGGTTAATAATATCTCCCTTCCCCATCATATACCATATGCACAGCCACGTCTATGTCGCACTCCTCGCCTGGAAAAAATTCCTCGGCAAACGATATCGTTTCTGGCTTTGCCTTCCGGCTTCCCGTATATATTACATAGACCTCTGGCTTGGGCAGCACGACCCTTTTGCTCCCATAGATGTCCCGCCCTGTCCGTATGATATAGTCCTGGTAGGATTTTGCAAGGTATAGGATAACCCTTACCAGGATATTCACCGTCCATATCGACTGCGCCTCAACCAGAAATATTAATTTATCTTTAAACAAAAACCCCAAATCGTTAAAGATCACGCCTGCCATAATATTTTCCAAGGTAATGATTTTGAAATCCTCCTCTTTTGCGCTGGCATCTTCCGGGTGCAGCGCCTGGTACAGTTGCAGCAGGTACCCTTTATCCCGGAACAAGCTGGTAAATACCGTATCCTTCACTGTGCGTTTTGGCGGCTCCTAGTATATAGCAACATCCCATAAAATACAAGCCCCTGGCTGGTTTCCTATGCCTTGCTGCAGCTTTACGGTTCTTAATGGACAGGGCATCTTAAACAGCATCCCCGGCATTGTCAGCAAGCTGACAGTCTGGCTTTTTTTGCTGAAAGCTTTTTCGCTGATATATTTAACGGGAGCGGGAAGTCTCCGTTACTGCCTTGTATAAACTCCGTCCCCGTCTTCCCTGCAATCTTAATAACTCCAGAAAAAATTGTCTTTTGCTTCGTCTTTCTGTTAATAACTGTCAGAATATAATACTGCCAGTGTGTTTCGCCAGTGCTAAATCCATACTCTTCTTCAAACCCATAGTCATCTGTAAAATAACCAATTTCTAAAATCTTTTTAAATTCTTTATCTACTTTTTTGTACAATCCTGCCGTAAACTCTATTTTGTCGGCCGCACTTGCACTTACGGGCTTTATATGCGGAACCAATTCTAATACCATTAAAAATACTGCCAATATCATTAATACTTTTTTTCGTAACATATTCCTCTCCTTTTCAATTAAGAATTGTAAAATATAATATTCTTCTTCTCATTTCATTTAGACATACCCCAAAATCTACTTAGATACATTACGCAAATCGGCCCATAAATATTTTACTGCTTTATTTGCATGGCTGAAAATCCATTCACTAATTATGCCAACATATATACCAACCCTCGCAATAATCCAAAATAAACATGCGACCGGATAAAGCATACACGCCAGCAAAACTGTTAAAATGCACGCTATTATGACTGATAATATTTTTATCATATGTTTCTCCCCTCTTTTATCTGCTAGTGTAATCTAATATTAAATCTTATGGCATTTTATTTCACACTACTTCATAGTGCGACAGCCCCTTCATCTTCTTTATACCCCCATTAAGACTTATTGCCGGACCTTCCAACACCATATATTATGCTATGCTTGATCATATGTAATGCAAACATTAATAATATGAAAAGAGAAATCCACTGCGATGTAGAAAACCGCCACCAGATCCCCCTGACAGCATCTCCCCTAAAAAACTCAATAACAAAACGGCATACTGCATACATACCTAAGTAAATATAAAAAGAATATTTTCGACCCCGCACATATTTTTCTGCAGATAATATAACCAACAGAATGCCGACAAGGCATATGCTTTCAATCAGCTGGACTGGAATCCTTAATACTTCTGGACTGTGCAGCATCGGAAATCCCCAGTCTGATTCTACGCCGTAACAGCAGCCCGCCATAAAACATCCTATCCTGCCAAAAGCATGAAAAATGGCGAATCCTATACTCACAGCATCTAAAATATTTTTTACTTCTTTTTTAAATGCTTTAGCAAAAATACATAGACCGGCGACTGCGCCAAACAAGCCTCCATAAAATACAAAACCACTTTCAATAATAATATGAATCGTCTTTACAATGGAAAAATTATCAACTATTTTTGGAAGCTTCGTCAATACAAATAAAAACTTGCTGCCGATTCCAACGCCAACAGCCATAAACAGCATCATTGCTAAAAATTCTTTAAATGATAAATCTTCACATCGAAAATATAAAGCCAGCATCATTGCAAACAGCCCTATAGATGCCATAATGGAATATGAGGGGATTCCCCACAGATACGGCTGCATATCAGCCTTCCTCCATGCTTTGGTTACAGCTGTTCGTACACCCTTCACAAAAAGCACATCCGTGATCTCCGCAATAAACACATCCTAAAATACATCCCTTGGCTCCGCATGCTGCTGCTTTTCCTGCACATTCTCCGCAGCCTGACATTATAAACAGCCCAAATGTGCAGATTGCCAGCATAACTGCTATATGCAATACTGTATTTTTCTTCATCTGCTGCTCCTTTCTCTGTGTCCAGATTCCGTCTTTATTATAATCGCCTGTCAGCATAAGGAAACACAATTTATAATATGACAGAATCTATTTTCACTGCCCAAATAAAAATTCCATAAGCTTACAAAAACTTCTGCTCAAGCTGACTTACCATTTCAACATACGTATTTTTGCAGGATTCCGGTTCGTTGTTCTGTATCGAGCTCATGCACTTTTTCAAGTACTTTTCCCAGATTTCATAATAAATACAGTCCCTTTCCGGCAGTGCATCTATATTCTGTACTATTTTAGGGGCAATTCTGTAATACCTTTCAACCAGATGCCTTCCCTCAGATTCTGACAACAGATAAGAATCCCGAAAATTCCGAAAAGCAGTCAGTTCACAGCAGTCATCCGGCTTTCCAAAAGAATTGCATACAGCCGTAGTAATGTAGCACCCGGAGTCCGATGTATATTTTTTAGCATTAATTTCCTCTGCAGAATGTACCATTAGATAATTGAACACGTTGCCTGCTTCTGCTATTCCACATTTGTGCGCAAACTCTATATAATTTAATGCTTTTTCAAAATCGTTTGGAATCTTGTTGCTCCCGCCCTCTGCGGTACCCTGACAAAACAGCTTTCCTTCCCACATGCAGGCATACGGTGACATTTTTTCCAGTGCTATATCATGATATTTCTTAACAGTATCTTCTCCCAGAAACCCGGCTTTTCCAGCATTCAACAAATGTGACATATATCCCATCGCATAAGTACATCCCAATTCTGCTGAATTAAGAAGCAGCTTTTTCGCTGTCTCGGTATCCTTCATGGAACCATATCCATTATAACAGCAAATACCAATAATACAGTCATTTGCCCGGTTACTGCCGCACTGGTCGGCTATCGCATCAAACAGATGATTATCATCTGCATCCCTTATTTTCGATATGTAGTATTGGATATACCGCTCTTCAGCCACCATGTCGCCAGCGGCACTTAATACACCCAGAGTTTCCATATCATTATTTTTTAAAGCAGTATCTGCTTTCTCTGCGCTTTCAAGGCATTTTTTCATTGTCCGCTCAATCGCATCCTGATGCTTTTTTCTGGCCTCTTCTTCTTTTTTCTTTTTATCCAAAAGCTCTTCCAGTCTTTTCGTATGTTCTGAGACATCATAAGATAACAGCCTGCCTTTTTCTACAAGCTGGTTCAATTTTTCTGATATATCAGCGATTGTATCTTCCGGTAAGTTATAAATATCCCGCAGGTCATCTTCTTTTAATTTCGTCAGATAGCTCGCCATTTCCTCTTTATACAGCAAAAATTCAGATAATTTTAACAGCTGTATTGAAATTTCCTTATTGTTATAAAAGCATTCAGCCAAAAAATCCAATACACCTTTCTTTTTCGGGAAAGCTGCCAGTACCTTTGACAAATTCTCCAAGATCTTCTCCCGGTTTTCTATATAGGATATTGTATTATCTCCAAGAATGCTCATTTTTTCATCGCTGTAGCCTTCAAATCTAAAGTGAATTTCCCTCTCACATGCTTCACGGTAAATCAAGACTGCATTTCGAGTACACTCCCGTATATCTGCAAGCATACATTCTAACACAGACGGGTCTTTCGCCACTTTATTAAGTTCATTTCGCATTTTCGACCTGTTAGATGATTTCGACATTCCATTCTTTATGCCGTTTGCCAGACTGGAGCCTGCATTTGCCATCCCTGCCGCAGCCATTCCACCCAGAATACCGCGAAGCCCAAAGCCGCCGCCAACATATTTCGAGCTGCTAGAAATCATTCTGTCCATTTCCCGCCTGTCTTCTGCGGCTGCATACTCAGACATGATATTGTCATACTGCACTGCGCAGGACTGCATCGCCTGCGCAAATGCAGAATTACTGCCTAAGAGCAGCCCTTCTTCTATGAAATCTTCTGTATAAGACATAATTCCAGAAGCTACCATCAAGTCCAGTGTCAAAGAAGCTATGCGGTCAATGCAATCCTGATAAATCCGTGTGATAGAATTAAAAAAACTTTCCCAGTCCCGAACTTCTTTTTTATAATTTTCTTCACAGCGCCAGACTGTGTCTTCCCTGACATATGTAAAATAAGCAACAGTATTTATGTTTGTTATTACATCTTCATTGTATGATACTGTATACCGTCCAAGAGGAAAATTAAATGTTCCATTATGAAAATAATTTTTCTTGAAGTGATCTACTGCCTCCCTGTCTAATAAGCTTATTTCCAGCATATTATTATTTATCTCTATATAGCTACAAGTTTTAATTAGTTTGGAATTGTCTATTATGCTGTTTTTATCGACACCATCTTCGTCCTGCATCTCATCCCTGCCTGCCAGCAGTCCAAGATCTGCCCCGCAGTTTATGCAAAATTTTCCTTGATCTGGTGTATCATTCCCGCAATTTGGACATAACATCTTTCATCCTCCTATGATTCAATATTTAATTGGATATCCAGCTTTCCTAAATCTTTCAATGGTTCTTGCTGCATCCTCACCAGCCCTGCATTCTTTCCCGCCTGCATTTCCAATCAGCGCCAAAACCGCTAATACTATAGAAATAAGCAGTGCTTTTGGAAAAAAGGAAGATGCAATAAAGCCAATTACTACGAAGCCGGCAGCTCCCAGATATAAATTCTTTTTATCCTGCTTTTTTCTTCCAACAAAGATGCTTCTTTTATAATAGGCGCCATTTTATTAATAACATAATTATCAAGCTCCATTAATAAAGCTTCTTTGTCCAGATCATCATAATCGGTCTCAACCACTTTATTCCGTAAAAGTAATAGATCATCATCACTTTCAGCTGCCAAGATCAGTCTTTCTAGTTCTTTTACAGCCGCATTCTGCTTTCTAAGCCTTTCCATCAATGAATGATTTGATACAGCTGAAGCCTTGCCCTGATCTGAAGCCAGATGGTCAAAATCTAATAATCCATCATTTGTTTTGTTCATAAAAATATGCCCTTCCCTCATTACTCAATTATGCAGACAGGTATTTTGTCTTGGATTAGTATCGACCGGCTCACACATGACTGATTGTGCAAATTCCAGCGCCCTTAAAATATTCAGGGCGCTATCCTGCCCCTTATCGTTTAATGACAAAAAATGTTCCTTAAATTCTACAGTTTTTTTAACAATTTCAGTATCATGTGTCATAACCACACCTCCATTCATTGAAAAGTGTCTATAACTCAATATAGCATAGTGTATAGGTGTTGTCAACACTCCACAACCAAACCCACTGCGTTGACAACGCGCATTTTGTATTGTAATATGAATTCAGCTTGAATAATAAGGAGGTAAAGCATTGTCTGCCAGAATTAAATCTGTGCGTGAAGCACTCCACCTGTCACAAAGAGAATTCGGAGAAAAACTGGGCGTCAGCCGTGATGTAATAAGCAATATAGAATATGGACGTGTCAAGCCAAAAGATCTGCTTCTGCACCATATGTGCCAGCTATACAAAATAAATGAACACTGGCTGCAGACTGGAGAAGGAGAAATGTTCAATGACAACTTGGAGGAATCCAGAAAATTAGATGAAGCAGTAAAAATATTCAAGACTTTACGTCCAGAATTTCAAGATTATGCTCTGCAGCAGATTAAAAATCTGGCCGAACTCCAAGATAAATGCTGACTGCCTCAATAACTACAGACATCCGATTAATTATATGAGGCCAGTACGAAAAACAAAACAACGCAAAAACTTCGTAAACAAGCAATTTATGCCATACACATTTTATACCCGTTTACGAAGTTTTTATTTATGCCCGTTTGTTGTATACATAAACCTTATATTTTTCTACTCATTCTTTAAAAATAAGTTTATTAATGACATATAGATAATTGACAAAATATGACAGCTTCTTTTCTTATATAAATGCAGAATAATTAAAATATCAAACTCAAAAAAGGGAGCAGAAAAGAATGGACAGCGCACAGGAACCAGACATTACTAAAGAAAAAAATGCGAACTACAGTAAAAGCCTTTATTCCATTCATACATTCGAAGGAGGACGGACGCTCATACGACCCAAACTATATTTCCGCACTGTTCAAAAAAACCACTGCTGCCTTCGGCTGCCCAGAGATTACGCTGCACAAGCTCCGCCACACATGTGCATCACTGCTCATCAACAAAGGATGGGATGCCAAAAAACTACAGTACTGGCTCGGCCATTCTGATATATCCACAACGATGAACATTTATGCGCATTTCAACAAATGCCGGATGATCTGGACGAGCTTTCTCAGGGAATTAAGGATTTATTTTGATTTTTTTGTAACGCCGTACAAAATGAATATTTTTAATGCAAAAAGATAAAAAAAGAGCTTCGGAAACTCTCCACCCGAAAGTTTCCGAAGCCACCCCTGCCAAGGATTTCATCACTATTCAACTACAAATCCTCTAGCAGTCGATGCGACAGGATTTGAACCTGCGGCCTCTGCGTCCCGAATTCACTTTACATGAATATATTCGAGATCATACAAATGCACCTAAAATTATCCAAAGCCTGGTTTTATGAGGGTTCCTGCGCATCCAAAAATGTATTTCTGTATATAAGGCAACTTTTTATCTTCATAATTTTTTGTAACATTTTTTGTAACGATTTTTAAATCGGGTATGCTCAATGTAAAAATAAAATATCATCCTGTTACCAATATTCTTTTATCATTTCATCAGCTTCATCTTGCGGTATATTAAATTTTTCTCTAAGCCTTAACACTGTATCCTGTTTGGTAGCTCCAAAATACTTGCTATCCTCTATTGTTGTCTTAATTGCAGCTTCCTTCCTTTCGCTTCTTACACGCATATCCCAAACCTCTTCCTGACTGAATAATGTAAGCATAATATTAACTACCTCACTTTCCCTGCCCTCCAGATACTTTTTCAATACATTCCTATCCCTGCAGATACGAATAGTTTCCCTGACTGCCTTTTCCACAAGCCCATGCTTCTTTACCTGTTCATCAAATATCTTTGTGAACGTAACGTACTGATTGATAATATCTCCCTTTTTTCCGTCATAAATCACCCTGATCTTTATATCCAGACAGCACTCTTCTCCAGGAAAAAACTCTTCTGCTAACGATATACTTTCTGGCCTTGTCTTTCTGTTTCCAGTGTATATTACATAAATTTCTGGTTTTGGCAGTACTACCTTTTTACTTGCATATACATCCTGTGATGTCCTATATATATAATCCTGATATGATTTTGCTATATACATAAAAACTCTTATAAGAATATTCACAGTCCACGTAGATTGAGCTTCTATCAAGAAAATTAATTTCTCTTTTAATTGAAATCCAAGATCATTATGGATTCCTCCTGCCATAATATTTTCCAGCGTGACAATCGCCAGATCTTCCGGCTTTGATACTTTATCCTCCGGGTGCAGCGTCTGGTACAGCTGGAAAAGATATTCCCTATTCCTAAATAAACTGGTAAATACCGTATCTTTGGCATTCCGTTTTGGTTCCGGCGTTTTCTCCCACCCGTATTCCATGGCATCCTCCTTACCGGTTTAGTCTTAATCTTTGTATATTTCAAAAAAAGTTATATTTTTATTCTGATACATAAGAATCTCTGATTATTATCCTTTTAAGAATCTTATCATAATCAATTTTTACTGTCAAGCGGCTGAAATCCGCCGTTTCTGACTCTTGAAAAGTAACAAAGCAACCTCCTGATTCATATGGCTAATCTTAGTTCTAATAGCATCCTCCCATATTTTTATCTTTTATTAATGTATGGTTCATTGATATCACTACCATAACTTATACAATTATTTTTTGCCTGCCTACATATTCATCCAGACTCTGCACCGTGATACGTATCTGCTTCCCAAAACGGTATGCCACCAGTTCCCCGCCATTAATCAGACGCCTGATTGTCCCTGTACTCACGGCAAGCCTTTCAGCAGCTTCTTTTGGTGAAAGGTATTCATTCGTTACAGATTTAATATCCATATATCCCCTGCTCCTTCCTTCATTTGATTAAATTCCTGTTATTTGTAATATTTAAAATCATTTACGACATACACGTAATTGATAAAATATGACAGATTCTGCTCTTATATATATGCAGAATAAGTTAAAAGTTTTGTTTCAAAAAAGAAGGAGAAAAGAATGGACAGCGTACAGAAAGGACATATTGAAGAAGAAAAAAATGCGGACTATAGAAAAAGTTTTTATTCCATCCATAAATTTGAAATACGGATGCCATTAACCCCGGACATTCAAAGAAGATACGAACTATTTTTGGAAAAAGACTGTGTACATAATAAAAAAAGAACTGATTACCGGAACCAGCTGTATTATAGCGCCTGCCAGCATTGTCAAAGTAACCGGTATGCTAACTTTTTCACCTGTTATGATAATGAGAAACTTTTCAAACTGGGAATATCAGATATTTGTATGGTGGAAAAAAAGTATCTTGCGTATAGGTCATATGTCTGCAATGTTGAATGCAGCATTACTTTCCGGGTAAATCCAAGAATACTTCTGGATTTTCCTGATAATAAATATATCCGTATTGTTCCATGCGATGAGCTGGAAAATATTATGCCTGCGTTAATCAGTATACTAATGCCATACGGCTTTCAGCAAAATGATCTGGAAAGGGCTTTTATAAAAAGGCTTGACATATGCGCAAATATTAATCTGGGAGACCAGTGTCTGGCAGAACAATATTTAAAACTGCTGCGTAAAGGAGGATTTTACAGGGGGCTGCGTTCTAAGTTTATGCCTGTAAGCCCAAAATCACACAGGCCTATGCATCCGCCAAACGAAGTCCGTTTTATCAACCGGTCAGCAGCCAGTTATACATTAGAAACATTGTCTGTTTATCTCAAGCATCCTCAAATGCTGGAACACAGTGCCCGCTACGATGCAGGGGAAATAGAACGTGCAAAAGGCCAGATCCGGTTTGAACTGCGTATCTGCAGCTATAAAAATATTTATCTCAAAAAGAAATATGGCTGCAATGTCCCAACAGACCTGATTAGTTCCGCAGAAATAATAGGGTCAGACATTTTCACAAACTATCTGGAAGGCCTGTATGGAAAAGGGAAATTTGTGAAATACAGCAGGGCAGCCGAACTTATTGAAAAAGCCGAAAACCACCACAGAGCAACGAAAGACACCATGATACAGATGGTAAATCAGACACGAAAAACAGATCTCGCGGATGCATATGGTATCCTGCCGCCAGAGAAAATAACCTGGATTAGAAAATATTTTAATGAACTTGAAATATCGCCAATCACGCTCCGTGATTCCTGGAAAGCAGATTTCTTTGAAAACCCTGTCGTCTATATCAGGACACATAACGTAAATGAATAGGAAAAATCCAGCTCATAACAATTCTGTAATATGCAAAGATTATCATGAGCATAAAAAATATTATATTAGATATGCAATTTATCATGAGCATAAAAAATATTATATTAGAAAGGACTCCAATATGAATCCAATATCTGATAACGACTCTTATATGACAGTAAAAGAATTTTGTGAAAGGCTGCAAATCAGCACTTCCACAGCATACCGGATGATAAAAACGCAACAGATTCCTGCAATCAGATTCGGCAGGAGGTACAAGATTCCACGCAGCATATTTGATCAGCTGAATCAAAGATACTTATAAAATCCGTCTGGCTGCATTTTGAAATATATATTAACCCTCTGTCATAATACAATAAGCTAATAAAAAGGAGGATACCAAAATGGCAGCAGATGTTGAAAGTATGTTTTACACAAGGGAAAAACCATGGCACGGGCTGGGTGTAAGGATTCAGGAAGCGCCGACATCAGAAAAAGCGTTATGGCTGGCAGGCCTGGACTGGCAGGTGCTGCAGAAAGACATTTACACCGAAGGCCGGATTCAGGTGCCCGGATACAAAGCAAATGTCAGGGATTCCGACGGGCAGGTCCTGGGTGTGGTAACAGACCGTTACAGGGTGGTCCAGAACAGGGAAGCGTTTGCTTTTACGGATGCACTGCTTGGAAAAGGCGTCCGCTATGAAACAGCCGGCTCCCTGCAGAAAGGGAAAAAGGTATGGATGCTTGCAAGGCTTCCAAAGGAATATATCATTACCGGAGAACGCATTTCCCCATACCTTGTATTCAGCAATACACATGACGGCTCAGGGGCGGTACGGGTTGCGGTAACACCGATCAGGGTAGTATGCAACAACACACTGAACCTTGCGCTGAATACTGCGAAACGCAGCTGGAGCATGATCCACACGGGGGATATCAGGGAAAAAATACAGGAAGCCGCAGATACACTTTTCCGCGCAGAGGAATATATGGATAAACTCGGCAGGGAGATCGAAGAGCTGCGGAACATTGATCTTACCGATTTGCAGGTAAAGGAATATATAGAAATCCTCCTCCCAATGGAAAAGGAGCCGACACCGGCCCAGGGCAGGAACACGCTCCGGCTGCGCAGGGATATGGAGCAGCGTTATTATGATGCACCTGACCTGCAGAAAGTGGGAAGCAACGCCTACCGTTTTATCAATGCGGTATCCGACTTTGCGACACACAGCAGCCCGCTGCGCAGGACGGCTAATTACAGTGAAAACCTGTTCAGCCGCACAGTTGACGGCAACCCGCTGATTGACAGGGCCTACCAGCTTGTAAAATCTGCCTGATAAAAAGCAGGGAGCGAAAGAAAGCGAGGAAAATACTATGTATGAAAAGATACCAACAGCAGGAATGGACAGGGAGGAATGGCTGCGGCTGAGAAAAACAGGGATCGGCGGTTCGGATGCAGGCGCCTTATGCGGACTGAACCCGTACAGCAGCCCGATGAAAGTGTTTTATGATAAGACAGCAGATGAAATTGAAGAAACAGACAATGAAGCCATCCGCATCGGGCATGACCTGGAAGATTATGTTGCAAAGCGTTTTACGGAAGCAACCGGCTTAAAGGTAAGGCGTTCCAATTATATGTACCGCAGCGTGGAGCATCCGTTTATGATCGCAGACGTGGACAGGCTTGTGATCGGCGAAGATGCCGGCCTGGAATGCAAGACGGCCAGCGCATACAATGCCGACAAATGGAAAGACGGGGACATTCCTCTTCCTTACATCATGCAGTGCTATCATTATATGGCAGTGTTAAATAAAAAGACATGGTACATAGCAGCTGTCATTCTGGGACGGGAATTTACCTGCCGCAAACTTGTCTGGGATGATGACCTGGTCGCCGGGCTTATCGAAGCTGAGAAAAATTTCTGGCAGGAACATATCATATCCGGCAGGCTCCCTGATCCTGATGGCTCCAAAATCTGTGATGAAGTTTTAAACCGGTATTTCCATACGGCAGATAAACCAGAGCGGTTAAAGCTGACCGGATTTGATGAAAAACTGGACCGCAGGGAAAAAATCGCTGCCGAAATTGAAAAGCTGCAGGAAGAGCAGAAACGGATTGAGCAGGAAGTAAAAATGTTCATGAAAGACCATGAATGCGCTGCCAGCGAAAGATACCGCATCACGTGGAGTAATGTGTGTTCGTCAAGACTGGATGCAAAACGGATCAAAGAGGAGCATCCTGAAATATACAGGAATTACATGCAGACGTCCAGCTACAGACGTTTCCAGGTCAGGGCAGCGTAAGGAAGGACGGCCATTCTGCCAGACAGATACATTTTATAAGCAGGGCTCTTATTACAGCGTTTCCTGCTTATTTTATTGCGGAAAGGAAAAAAAGGAAAGGAAATGACCATATGGAAAAACAAATACGGCTGCTTCGCGCGAACGAAATTGAATGCCGGTCAGCATCCGTAAGTGAAAAGGGCCTGAGCATCCTGTTATATAAAGATGCAAGGGTGGACCAGCGCATTCTGGATGAAACCTTCGGGAAGTTTGGCTGGCAGCGGACCCATCAGTGTATCAATGGGAACCTGTACTGCACAGTGGAAGTGTATGATTCAGAGTCCGGACGCTGGGTGGCCAAACAGGATGTAGGGACGGTAGGGAACTATGAAAAAGAAAAATCACAGGCATCTGACAGCTTTAAGAGGGCCTGCTTTAACTGGGGGATAGGAAGAGAACTATATTCAGCCCCGTTTATATGGGTATCTTCCAATGATGCGGAAATCAGGCCAAAGGATGGGAAGTTTTACTGTGCTGACCGCTTTTCCGTAGCATCCATCGGTTATAACGATGACCGGGAAATCATTTCCCTGGCAATTGCAAACAATTCTAAAAACGGGAAACTGGTTTACAGGTTCCGTCCTGCAGCTGATACGACCGGCTCCATAGACAACAAAAGCACACAGGCGAAAACCCCGGAACCACGACCAGCAGGTGGAATCACTGACCAGCAGATGCATAACTTGCAATCTGAATTACAGCGTACGGGTGTTGCAATAGACGCTGTAAAAAGCAGATACGGATTTGAAGAGCCACAGAATATGTCCAAAGAAATGTATCAAAAGGTAATGAAGGCACTTGGAAAAACCAAATCTGCTGGCAGTGCAGCATAAGATAAGGGAGGTATTTGTATGAAAAACATAAACCCATTTGTAGGACAAACCATTGCCGTAACAGGTAAGCTGGAACATTTCACAAGAAATCAGATCTATGACAGGATACGCGGACTTGGCGGTACCCCAAGAAGCAGTGTAAGCAGGAATACAGACTATCTAATCTGTGGAACAAGAACCGGAAATAAACTTTCAAAAGCAAAGTCTTTCGGAACAAAAATTATTACAGAAAAAGAATTTCTGGATATGACTGCATAATACAATATGAAAAGCTGGGGGTTTATATATTTTCAGCTTATTTTTATGACTGGAGGATAAAGATGAAAAAGAGTTGTAACTTATTTGTACAGGATGTGGTAAAAGAATTAAAACAAATACTCGGCAGCAATTATACCGTGTTTTGTCAGGAGATACAGAAAAACAACAATGTTACATTCCAGGCCGTCATGATTTCTGATAATATCCATAATGCATCCCCTTGTTATAACATGGAAAATTATTACAGACTATATGAGAAACCAGGGGAAATCAAATTCGTAGCAAAAGATATCGTAAAAATATACAGACAGAGTGCTGCGCTGGATTTGCCAGTAGAATGGATACGTGACAGGAACGAAATGCTTAGCCGTGTGCTGCTGCGGATTGTCAGTACAGACAGAAATGTAGACCTTTTAGAAAATGTACCACACCATGACCTACCGGAACTAAACCTGTCAATGCTATTCTATCTCTTTTGGAAAAGCAACAACAGCCCTGCAACCATGTTAATCTGCAACAGGCACATGGGGATGTGGGAAACGTCCGAACCAGAACTCCTAGAACATGCCTGGAAAAATACACCCCTGGCTATAGGGCACACCATAACCAGTATGAGTGAGGTGGTGAATGGATATATAGAACTGCCAGCAACAGAGGGATTTCCAGAAATGTTTCCGCCAATGTACGTAATCACAAATGAACAAAATTTATATGGCGCAGTATATATCCTATATCCTGATGTTTTAAAAGATGTTGCACAAAAACTGGACTCCGATTTTTATGTACTCCCAAGCTCTGTGCATGAAACAATCGCTGTACCAGCAGAAAACTTAGACATAAACCACGCAAGCAGCCTGAAAGCTATGGTCAGAGAAGTAAACCAGTCTGAACTAACACCAGAAGAAGTCCTTTCAGACAATGTATATTATTATTGCCGTAAAAAACATACGCTGTCCCTGGCTGTATAGTTTGGAAAAGTTACACAATAAATACGAGGAGGTGAAAGTTATGGCAAAAGCAATTATTACAATCATCGTGAAGATCATACTGCCAATAAAATAGAAAGACTTCCGAAGCGAAACAAAAAGCATGGGAAAATTAATAGATATTTTATCCCATGCTTTTTTATTATTGCCAAAATATACACAATTCATAGAAAAAATAATCCATAATTAAAGCACCAGAAAATAAAGACTGCAATGAAACATGAAGTCCTTTTATTACTCAGTATTTAATAGAATAAAACTTAAACAACCTCAAAAATTCTTGCGTTTTAAAATAATATAACAAAACGCTCAATCTATTGTACAATTTTTCTACATAATTATTATCTTATCATACTCCTTACAAATTTAATCTCCAATTTTCCTTTTCAATGATTATTCAGAAATGCCCCCTCTCCTGTTTATAATACATATCATGCTGTAGAATTGCATACTACTATTAATTTTTCAAAACTTATTATTTACCAGTCCTCCTTATGATTGTTTACCATAAAATTAAGGGAATACTCGATAGTCTTGTCCTAAAGCTATCAACACATTATTCGGCTTATCCGCCCATTATGGGATCTCTGCCCATTCTTTTAATCATTCAATATAGGTCATCACAATGACCACTCTCTGATATTATATTAATATCTCTGCCAGGCTCTTCATCGCCGCTTATGACAATATAATAAGCTCGTCCCCTTTCAAAAAATGTCAGCTCTTGTCAACAGACATATATTTATTTAGGATTTAAACATAAATTATTAAACCTATAAGCACTATTAATTCTACAACAATCTTTTTACCATATTTCCTCATTGTTGCTTATGAACGCTATAATCGGATCAGTGATGACAAAATCAACAATATAACAAGCAACGCAAATGACATACCGTCCGTAAAAGGTGCTGCTAAAAGCAAAAACAATGCTACTAATGCTTTTAGAATCGCTGGCAGTTTACACCATATCAAAAATAAAATTATTATTCCAATTACAAAAAATACCCACATGTCTATTTCCTCTATCTTTCTTAACCTGTATATGTAACATTACAAATATAAATAAAAGGCAAATAATTTAAGAACTGACATAATTCCAGTACATTTTTTAATTCAACCATAAAAAAATCTTTCCATCCATAAGTATCTTCCCCAACATATAACAAATGAAAATTTAATTTAGCCCCCGCAACACTCAATAAAGCTTCATTTCCATACCCATATCTCTTGTTCATGCCGAACGTCAGCTTTATTTTTACATCATGATCTGGTATATTTATTTCATGGTGACTGGAATAAACTGGTCTTATCAAAACAGAATCAAAAAAATCATTATTCTTAAGTGTCTCAAGGTAACTCAGCATTATTTTATATGGCATTTCCGCATTTTCTCTAACACTGCATTGCCTGTAATCCAATACATATCCACCTATCATTCCATTTTTCTTAATTATTGGTTTTTTAAACTGAGAAAAAAACTTTTCAATTTCTTTTCTTTCGCAATCATAATCTACGCCGAACTTTAATTCATCTGCAATGGTTCCATAGTGAATGGAATCCATTAATCTTCTGCTCTCACGTGTTATGCGTTTATTGAATGTACGCATTATTTTACAAGCGCTTTCATAATTTTCAGCATATATATATGCCAGTCAATCTCCTCATTTTGCGTTTCAGCTTCATATATATGATACATTGATTTTCCTTTCGTTTTTTATTTTTCGCATGAACAGATTTTTGAAAATTCTACAGAATACATACCGGCTCCTAATGATTCATAAAATGATTCCCCATTTTTCTCCAGAATTGTTTGTTCCGCCTCCATGCCTGCCATAAAAATCAAAACTTTTGATACCTGTTCTGTAGACATTTCTGTAATTCTTCTTATTGCTATATCTCTGCTTATATCTGGCATACTTATATCCTCCTTTCAACTTTCTTGAATGATTTAAGTATATAGTAACTCATTTAACTTGCCAATATATTTTTCTTGACTTATTTAAGTTTTTTTGCTATGTTAGAATTTGCCAGGAGGTGAAGTTTATGAATTTAAGTGAAAGAATAAAATTAATATTGAAGGAAAATAATCTAAAACAAAAAGAGCTTGCTTCCGAAATTGGAGTTTCAGAAAGCTATATTTCGATGCTGCTCAAAAAACCAGATATAAATTTGTCCAATTCTCTTGCAGCCTTGATAGAAGAAAAATATGGATACAATGCCAACTGGGTACTTTACGGTACCGAACCTAAGTTAAAACAAGTAAGCAAAAACAAGTCATTATCTGAAATCCATCAGAAAGCTCTTGCACAACTGGAAAAAATGAATGATGAACAGGTAAAAGCTGTCATTGCTTTTATAAATTGTCTTGATGAAATAGAAAATCTTTACCCTGTTCATAAGAAATAAAAACACTCATAATTTTTTCTAATATACAAAAATTTCAGCATTGTACTACCATTTTTTATTTTTAAAATCGAAAAAAAATATTATCCAGTCTGTCATACTAAAAAAGAATTTTATTACGATAAGATAAAAAATTTCGTATTTAGGTTAAAAAGTTGTTTCCACATACATATTATACCTAAATACGAAACTTTTATTACGATACCTATTGCGTTATACCATAAATGAGCTTTTTATATCCATCTGGATTATATGCCTCCTTATATCGTTGATAGTTACTATACGCCTCTGAATCCTTTTTTAAATTTTCCAATGCAATCTTAAACCATGAATTATTCTTATCGTCAATTACATCATAAATTTTCAAATGATAATGATTAAGGAATCTTTTTACCATTAATTTGTTTTGCTTTAATAGACCTGGTAAAATGTCCGGTTTTTCTAATCCGTAATAATTTCTGTAAATAAACTGATAAATTAAGTTTTCAGCTTTACCTTTTTTCCACTCTTTATGATCCTCTCGACCAGTTGCGAACAAAATATATGTTTCTAATCGAGTTGTACAATCATTTAATATATTAATTTGTGCTTCCAGTTTACGCTTGATCGGTAAGTTTGCATCATTCTTTATAGCTTCAACTGTGACCACATCAACCATTTGATATCTTCTCTCTTTATAGATCATTCTCAGCACATAATTAATCAATATACTTATCGGAATGTCTCGTTTTGCATTCACCATCATTCCAACGATTTCCGTAAATATCGTTCTATTCTCTTCAAACCTAAAATCTATTCCTATCAATTCAAAGGATAACTGGATAATTCCAAAATCCGCATTCTTTTTCTTTGCAACCGCTAAAAAATCTTCCATAAATTTACTTTGAGTAACCATAATATAATCATTCCAAAGAAGATTATATACTATCAATCCATCCAACGATAATTTTTTAGAAAACTTCTCTATCAATGGTAAAGAATAACCAGGATAATATATTAAATTCTCAAGATAATTGGAAATTTTCATCATAAACGAATCAACAGTTATTTTTTGTCCTTCTTGACAAGAACCAGAAAAATTATTAATAGTAAACAAATATATTTTACTCATTACAAACTCGCATTGTTCATGAATCTTCTCATATAACGGTCTTGCTTCATAAGGTATGATATTATCATTTAAAGTAAGTGCCTTATAATTAGAGTTAAAAAATACATTTATAGAATAATAGCTATAAAGCGAATATGTATAATCTAAAGTAAAATATGCAATATCACACAATATCCGAGGTGTATATCTCTCAACGTACTTATAAATCAATTGGAAACATTCTAAATAATTTTCGTAACAACATTTCGGAATTATATCTTTATTTCTACTGCCTTTTATGAAAAATATTCGCAAATAACTATAAGTTTCCCGCAACTCATTAAGTTTTTCTATCGTCAACTTCTCCCACCCTGGAACACCATGAATTCTCTTTAAAGCAAATTTATTAATTTCCTCCTGGAGTTTATAGTATTTAGCACGTTTTCTTCTCTCTCTTTTTAAAAAATATTCTATTTCATATATATCTCTCATGTGCTAACTGTTTACTATAATTATTATTATAGGTACTATAAATTGAAAAATATACATCATTCTTTATTGTATGCCTTATATAAAGTCTGGATTGTGCTTTATTATACTTTTTTAAATCATTCTCAAGCACACGAACAAAATCCTTTTTATTATTTGTATCGGAGAAATCTTTCAAAATACTTTCAGCTAAACTTTTTAATGAAAATTTCCACTTTTCAGATTCAATCTGAATTCTTATTTTCATTAACAACATAGACATCGTAAGTGCCCTGTAAAAAAGCTCATCCATTCTGCAATATGATCCTTTATCATAATTCTCAATCTTATTGCGAATATCAGAATCCATTAACTGTAAAAATAAAGATTTGCTATGACACGTTTTCCTTTCAAATAATTTTCTAATAACTTCTTTTTCGTCTTCTGTAATGTCACTATATAAAGTAGTATAGATCACTTTACTTCTCCTTTCAAAAATTATTTAGACCCCCTACTGCATCTATTGAAATACTGATAAAACCAGATATAATCAAAATAAAAAAGGAGGACATCATCTATGAAAGATAATATCAAAGCCGAAAAAACATTACAAGTGATAAATAAAATTATAGAAGATTCTCTGTTGCATCTACCCTTTGCATCAAACATAATAGCAGCTATAAAACCCATTATGCTAAAAAGTGAAATCCGCGCCTTCCCTATCTTATGCTTGATCGGGCCTCCACAAAGCGGAAAAAGTACTGTAGCACGTGCTATTGTAATAGACAGAAACAATACAAACTCAGATCATATAGAAAACAATCCTGAGAATATGAATTTTTACATTATAACTGATGTAAACGTTTCTCTGCTAAAAAAAATACTGAGAAAACGTCCATCCGATTACGTTGTTCTTGATGATTTTGCTCTGTTTCAAGATAGCGATACAAGAAGAAAAGCTAACCGTTTTTTAGATGAAGTAGTTCGTCCAAGCCACGCAGGAACCTCAGCACTACTTTTATTAACAGCAGAATCAGGCGCATTGGATAAGATTTCTGTCTCCCTTCATAGCCGGATGATAAAACTGTACATGAATGATTGGAAATATGAACTGAACCATTCACAACTACTGGAAGATTTACTTGATTGCCAGGCAACATTATGTTCAATATTGCAGGATTTTTCAGAATGGGCATTGAAGCAAAACCAGGATGTCCGTTCCAGATTTCTGCAGTTTCAACAGAAATACCGCCCAGAAATGGATGACCGGAGCATCAGCTTGTTTTTTTCTTTTGATTTTGCAATGGAAGAATTTTCGAAGTATCTGACAGAACATTATGGCACATCATTTTCCATAAATACTTTCCGATCTTCCTATATGAATGTCTGGAAAAAAATCGTTTGAAAAATCTGAATAATGCAGAACTTTTAAAATATCTTTTTGACAAACTATTAAAAGAGGGTGCCTTTTCATGTAAGATACCTGAAACAAGGCAATTTTGCAAAAACTATTGCAACGGAGAATGCAGCAAAAATGATATTTATAGTTGCGATGGTATAACGGAATATTGTGATCCCGAATCTGATTTTTATTATGATGATTCAAAACATATAGCCGGCAATTATTATGATCCATATGAAATGTTAATGGATGACCAGAATAATTCTGCTATATTGGTTACTAATTCTAACTACATTTGCGAAATGCCTTTCTATAAACAACTTTCCGTCCCACTATTTATAGTAGGAAAAAATAATTTAGTAAATATGATCAATAATGCATTAGAAAAATTTTGTATAGAAATGAGAGTGGAACACAGCTGTTTCAAAGCAAAAGAAATAAGCTCTCTGTTAAACGAGAACAAAATGTGTGTATCACGTATTACGGGAGATCATATGTGTTATACATTTTCTTACATAACCGCAAATTCTTTCAAAGACTTATCGGTATATGTATTGCGCATTAATATGGATGAATACAAGATGATTTGTAAACAGAATAAAAAAGAATCAACAAATGCTATGGAATATCTGCAAAAGAATTCCCCATACCGCTATTCTCCACCAATGCCACAAAAACTTACTCAACTATGCAAAGACCTTCATTGGCGTTATGAGAGTACAGATTCTTATACAAAAGAAAAGTATACTGATATAAGACCATAGGAGGCATTTTTATGCTGGAAAATTATCCTGATGTTTTATCCACAAAAGATGTATGCAGAATACTACGAATTTCTCCCCATACGCTTTATGAGCTTATCAAACATAAAGAACTTCTGGCAAGAAAAATTGGAGGAAAGTATAAAATACGTAAAGATAATCTTCTGAAATTACTAAATGAATAGCATTATCTGAACGGGTGTGCTATAATCATAATGAGCATACCCGTGAAAGGAGAAAATATGACGGGTACTATTCAGGCAAAAACATTACATTCAGGCAAAACATACCTTTATGTATATCTTAGTTACAAAGACCCTCTAACCGGAAAATGGAAACAGAAAACGATTCCCACCGGACTTGAGGAAAAAGGAAACAAACGTAAAGCACAGACATTGATAAAATCTGCAATTGAAAAATATTCCTATTTAGAAGATGAGCCTGTCAGCCTTACAAAATTATCACCAGAAATAACATTACTGGAATACCTGCAGGTCTGGCTGGAACAAAAAAAGATCAATGTTGAACCAGCAACCTATGAAAGCTACCAGTACCGGAGCCAGGGAATCATCCGCTTTTTTGAAAAATACCATCCTGGTATAAAACTCCGTGACGTATCAGCAGCAATACTAAACCAGTTTTTCACGTATCAGCTCCAATATGGAAAAATCAATCAGAAAACACAAAAACCGGAACCGCTTTCTGTCCGGTCAACACGTTCTCAGCGTTCCATATTATATGCTGTATTCAATCAGGGCATTATTGATGGTTTTATACATACCAATCCTGCCCTGGCCGTACAGGTGTCTTCTAAAAAGAACAAAGACTTTGAGGAAGAATTGCTTTTTCTGACAGAAGAGGAAATATCTGGGCTGCTAACATTCCTGGCAGAAGATATCCGCTTTAAACGGCTTTTGCCTATTGCTTTTATGGGGATCTATATGGGGCTGCGCCGTTCTGAAATACTTGGATTAAAGTGGAACGCCATTGATTTTGAACAGCAGAAACTTTCCATCCAGCATACAGTTGTACGGGCAAAAACAGTAGTAAAAAAAGATTCCCTGAAAACCAAAAACAGTTCACGGACACTGACCTTGTTCCCTGCTGCAGTCCAATGTCTGCAAAAGGTAAAAGCGGAACAGGAAACAAACAAAAAATTTTATGGAGACGAATACCAGAATGCCTGCGGCTATATATTTACATGGGAAGACGGACGTACCTATGACCCAAATTATATTTCCGCTTCATTTAAAAAAGCAACAGCCGCATTTGGACGACCTGAAATTACACTGCACAAACTCCGTCACACATGCGCGTCCCTCCTTATCAACAAAGGCTGGGATGCCAAAAAGCTGCAATACTGGCTCGGTCACTCTGATATATCAACCACGCTCAACATTTATGCACATTTTAACAAAACCCGTATGAATGACGCACCGGATGATCTGGACGAGCTTTCACAAGGAATCAGGTGTTTGTTTTGATTTTTTGTAACGTTTTTTGTAACGCCAGCCAAAACAACCATTTTTTGAATAAAAAGATAAAAAAAGAGCTTCGGAAACTTCCACTCAGAAAGTCTCCGAAGCCGCCCCTGCCAAGGATTTCCGCTCTTTCCTCTCAAGAATCCTCTGGTAGTCGATGCGACAGGATTTGAACCTGCGGCCTCTGCGTCCCGAACGCAGCGCTCTACCAAACTGAGCCACGCATCGATATATACTTCAATGTGATCTAACTTATCACCTGAATTATGTTATCATATATATATCCATTTGTCCAGTTATTTTTTCAAAAATTTGAAATTTTTAGTATTCGTTCAGGCAGGTCAGCGCATTTACTGCACTGACCATATAAAAATGAATTGGATGCAGGTATCCGGTTCATCGCAAAGCTATTGTAAATGGCTGGATACCTGACAGTTCCATGGGTGATCGAAGCTGTTACAATTTTTACATCTTTCGAACAGGACTTTCTATTCATTCTTATTCCATAAAATCCATATCTACCTGCTTTTGTTCAATATATGGCACAAAACTCATAGGTGTCATTTTTTTATGGATAGACATCATATAATTATGCCAGATATTGCCCGGATACGTAGACCCTGTCAGCCCCGGCAGCTCTGCCGGCTGATCGTAGCCTACCCAAATACCTGTCGTAAAGTAACGTGTATACCCTGCAAACCATCCGTCTTTATTGTCGTTTGTCGTTCCTGTTTTTCCTGCGGATGGCATATCGCCAAGTCCAAGCCCCATAGCTGTACCCTCATTCATAACTGTCTCGAGCATATCTGTCATCATACGCGACGCATTTGATTTGTAAATACGTATACCGTCTGCTTCTTCTTTTTTCTGCCGTCCTCTGTCTGCATCCATCTGTGACGTATAGATTAGATTTCCCTGTGTATCTTCAATTTTTGTAATGCAAGTTGGTTCTCGGTAACAGCCGTCATTTTGCAGCGTTGCAAAACCAGTCGTCATTTCCAGAGGAGATGCCCCGATTGTAAATCCGCCTAACGCTGCCGGCAGTCTTTCATCTTCAGGATCTATTTTGGTAAAATTCATTGCTTTTAAATAAGAAAGTCCTGTCACTGGCGTTAATTCATCAAACAATTTCCACGCAATCGTATTTTTTGATTTTTTAACTGCATGACGAATTGTAATAGCTCCTTCATACGTTCCATTTGCGTTCGAAGGCCCATCCTGGATTGGCTCATCCATCACAATCGTATCCGGTGTATACCCGCGTTCCAACATAGGCGTATAGACAAGCAAAGGCTTGATCGCACTTCCCGGCTGACGAAAACTCTGGTATGCGCGATTTAGCGTATAGCCTTCAAAATGCTGCGATCTTCCTCCTACAATTGCGGTCACAAATCCGGTTGTATTGTCAATCGTTACGCCTGCGCCCTGCAGTTTGTAAACACCTTCTTCGTTTACATCCTGGTACGCGCTTAATCCGTTATCAATGGCATCCTGCAGCTTTTCCTGATGCTCCATATTGATCGAAGTATAAATGCGGTATCCCGATGTATATAAACTGCTTTCGCATTCACGATATAGTTTTTTAAATTCTTTATTATATTTTTTCTCTTGTTTCGATGAATCAAAATAATATTGAAATTCAAACCCTTGCTTTTTCATCAATGTCCGTATTGCACAATAATTAACATACGTCTCCACATAATCATTCTTTTCTATTCCTTTTTTCCTTTTTAATTTAATTTTCTCTTCTTTTGCTTCTTTGGAGGCTGATAGAGAAATCACTCCTTGCTCATACATGCTTGTCAGCATCCTATCCCGTCTGCTCAATGTATTTTTCTTATGCTGAACGGGATCATACAAAGAAGGGTTATTGGGAATCGCACATAAAAAAACAACTTGTGACAAATCCAGCTTATCAATGCTCTTGCTGAAATATCCTTGTGCAGCTGCTTGAATACCATAGTATCCATTTCCAAAATATATGTTATTTAAATAAAACTCCATAATCTGGCTTTTCGTATATTTGTCCTCCAAATTGCGGGCGATAAAAATTTCTTCCATCTTTCGTTCCCAGGTTCTGTCCATACTTAAATATACAGTACGTGCAAGCTGCTGTGTAATCGTACTGCCGCCCTGTGTAACTTCCCCATTCCGCACCATAGCGATGATCGCCCGCAAGATTGCAAGATAATCGACCCCTTTGTGTTTATAAAATTTCTGATCTTCTACTGCAACAAATGTCTTCTCTACAATTTCCGGTATATCTGCATATTTGATATAATAGGCGTCTTTTTCTCCTTTATATGCTTTCAGCAGCTTACCACCCGCATCATACACCAGTCCGGTCTCTCCTTTTCGGAAGGTATCTACATTGGATTTTGCAACCAGCATGTCCGCATCATCTTTCAGCTCTGCAATCGTCTGAGCATATCCTCCTCCAAAATAATATGCTGCGGCTGCTATGAGCAGCAGAAGCAATATAAGCTGCAGTTTAAAAAAAATCCAAAAACCGCGGTATTTTTTTCTTTGCTTTTTCTGTCTTGCCATAAAACTTATCTCCATTTTTTATTTCCTGCTATTCTACTATTTTACACATAATACACCTGTTTCACAATAGTTCAATCTATCACAATTAACTTTTGCAATTGTTCAGATTTTAGTCACAATTTGCTGTTATCATATGATATAATAATTGCTGCAAAATAAAGCTTGTTTCATAATATATATAAGGAGGAACCATTTTGAAGAAAAAATTAGCAGTTTTATTGCTTACCGCATGTCTGCTTACTGCATGTGGAAGCAAATCACTGATTACGACCGGAAATGATCCGGTTGCCAATGCGGTTTATACGAATGATTATGTATCTCTTGCCCCCTACACCGGACTAAAAGCGGAAAAGAAAAATTATATTATTTCTGACAAGTCCGTAGAAGATAAAATACATGAAACGTTGATGGAGTTTGCTGAATATAACTCTGTCAGCCGCGCTTCCAAATCAGGTGATTATGTGCAGACCGATTTTAAGGCTTCCATTGACGGTTCTGTCGTTGCTGCAGAAGAACAATATGATTTTACTTTAGGCGCTGAGGAATTTGGCAAACAATTTGACGAAAAGCTGACAGGGGTATCGATCGGCGATGAACTGAACTTTTCTTTAACATTTGATTCCGATTTTACGGATGTCGAATGGGCCGGAAAAACAGTTGATTTTGAAGTACGCATAACCGATATCCAGGAACAGCTGATGCCGGAACCTACCGACGCCTTCATTCGTGAAAATACGGCATATTCTTCTTATCAGGAATTTTCCGATGCAATGCGTAAAGAACTGACAGACTCCTATGAATTAGAAAGTTCACAGGAGCTTCAGGAAAATCTCATTCAACAGGTCATTGATTCATCCAGCATTATGCAATATCGAAAAAAAGACTATGAAGATGCGCAAAGCACTGTAAATAATGCATATCTGGGTTATCTTGAACTATTCGGCATGGACGACCTTGAAGATGTATATGAATTTCTGGACATGACCAAAGAAGATGTGGAAGAAGAAATACAGGCTACGCTTTATCGTACTCTTGTTATCAATGCTGTAATTGAAAATGAACATCTGTCTGTCACAGATCAGGATTATGAAGACGGCATTCAACGTTATATGGAGCAAATTGAATCCGAATCCAGAGAAGAATTTTTAAATACGTTTTCAGAAGAAGAAATACGTACACAGGTTTTGGAAGACAAAGCATTAAGTTTGCTTGTAAGCCACGCGGATATTACAGAAACAGACACCGAATATGAAGAATCTTAGTATAACCTATCGCAATCAAACTACACGAAATAAAATCATATATTTCTTTAATATTTCTTATTAAGATAAACAACTGCCTGACACTGAAAACCATATCATTCACTCTTAAAAGTTTTCAGTATCAGGCAGCTTTTGATATTCCTTCTAATTGATTCTCAATTTAACTATCTACCCCTTATTTTGCGTTTTTCTATCCTTTCAGGATTATTGTTCCATCTGTCTTCCCAAAAATCCTGCTGCAGTCATTGCCAGCTTGCTTTCTGTCTCTCCCATTTTTGTCTTTTCATCTTTATTATATAAAATGACAGAGCCGATCGCATCGCCTTCACAAATAATCGTACTGATTGCCTGAGAAGCATATTCCCCATTATCATCTAATGTCACTTTGACAAATTCACTTTCTTCTTTACTGGCTACCATACTGTTTCGGTCTTCAATGACACACTCCAGCTGATGACTGATTGGTTTTCCTTCAAAATCTTTCTTGCCATTCCCTGAAGCCGCGATTACATGATCCCGATCCGTAATACATACGAGCATACCTGTCGTCTGTGCCAAAGATTCGGCATATTGTCCGGCAAATTCACTTAATTCGCCGATCGGAGAGTACTTCTTTAGGATAATCTCGCCTTCACGGTCTGTAAATATTTCCAAAGGATCTCCCTCTCGAATCCGTAAAGTCCTTCTGATCTCTTTGGGAATGACGACTCTTCCCAAATCATCTATCCGCCTGACTATTCCTGTTGCTTTCATATGAAAAATTCCTCCATTTACAGATTTTACTTGATGCTGTTTTATTATCTGTCAAAATTGGTCTTTTATACATAAAGAAGCATTGCCCCTGTTGCAATCGTTATTTATAAATTTTTCTTCATAGCCTCAAGTTCTTGTTTATCACATTCATACTGACTATAGCGCGCCTTTTGATATAATTGTATTCTTTGCTTTCTCTTTTCTTCCCATGCATCTATCTCTTTTCTTGCTGTAGCATCCATATTTTTTTCTTCTGACAGCTGTTCTAATTCTGTCGGCGTCATAAATGCCGGAATAGCTGTTTTAGTTCCAAATTTTTTTCGAATGCTTTTTTTATATAAATGCCTGATTTTATCATTGATTCCTTTATCTGAAATCATTATCTTTTTCTGTCGGTTTCTTATCATATGTATCTTTACAGGATTTTCCCATATAAACTCGCTTTCATCTGCTGTCTCTTGATTCTTTTCATAAAATCTCCGATACAGTTCACAAAAAAATCTAATCAGCAAATATATCGCGCCTCCTGCCAGTACGATACCAGCTGCCAAAACCAAAAACCACTCCAAAAACTGCGCCAGTAAAGACGGTTTTCCTGCTTCAATCGCACCAATCTCTCCGCTCGCGCTCTCCTCCCAAAAATCCATCTCAGATACATCTCTTGTAAAAATCCACATCAACAGCAATAGAATTTTACGAATCACCATTTTTATCAAATCAGCTGCTCCTTCAAACAGCTTACTAACCGGTAAGTACGGCATTAGAAACATCCCTGCAGCTAAAAAAATAATAAAAATGCCAAGCAAGCTTTGATAACTTCCTTTTATCTGTCTCGCCGGCAAATTGTCTATTTTTTCATTCTCTTTTAAAAACATCGCTGTTGCGGATAGGCTTTTGTATGAAACAAATAAAATCAAGAATAAATAAACTTCGTAATGGCAAATCTGCATGACCTGCGGTCGTTTCATCTGACTGGCTGCTGCATAACATACGAGAAACAGCAAAAGAGATGCAATCGCCGGACATTCTTCTTCCATTTGCTCTCCCTTCAGACGTATATGAATGGAAATGAAAGCTAATAAAACAGAGGAGCCGCCAATTACAACACGTTCTTCCAATCCGGGAAAAATAAGCGCTAAAAAGCCGCTTATCAGCACATGAAAAAGCATAAACACAAAAAAATTATCGCATTTTCTGCGAATGACAGCAAATAACATGATCGGAACATAAATAAGGAGCAACCTCAAATTCATTTGCAGCGTTTTTTCAGATGCAATATTATAAATGACGCACAAAAAACTGTGATAAATAAGCCCTTTCATGCAAAGCGCCAATATGTCGTTACAGATTTCATCCTGCCGCATTTTGTTCCACCTCCCACCTTAACACCGCACCATCCTTTGCCGGAAAAAGTTTTTGTTCCATCCATGAATGTAAAGGGAGAATCCAATAACTGCCGCAGCAATTTTTTGATAGTCTTTCAAATAACTGTATAACTTCGACTCTTTGAGATGTCGATATCATAATATAAAGTACGTTGTCAGATTTATTTGAAAGGATCTTTTCTGCATATTCATGAAACTCTTCCATCGTTTGAGAAAGATCCAGTCTTGCAAGGCTTTCCCGAATCTGCGTCAAATGAAGCAAATCTGCTCCCGGCATTATATTCAGAGATTTGCCGCTCAACAGATCTTTTGCGTTGCTGTAAATCCCAATCGGAATTTTTTGTTTCAAAAACATCTCACAAAGACTATTTGCAATTCGTATACTTTCCTCCCTTAACTGCTGATATTCTATCATAGATTCTGATTGAAGATTTAACAGCAGACATACTTCCTGTCTCACCGTATATCCATGAAGATTCGTCCGCAGCTCCCCGATGCGTGCAGTCGCTTTCCAGTTTACATCACGCATGTTGTCAAACGGCTCATAGGGACGTATTCCCTGAAATTCAAAAGGATCTTCATAAGTATATCGTCTTGTAAGAATATCTCCCATCATTTTTTGAAATGGAATCAACAGACGTCTAATGTCTGTTTGTCTTGGATAAACATATATCCAACTATCACATATCAGATTCATTCCTAAATGCTTTTCCATAAACAGATCAGAGGAGTCCAGTGCAATTTCCTTTACCGCATAGAATCCACGTCTGTTTCCTATAAATTTTAATCTGCGTGTAATTTTTTGATACATCATCACTGAAAAAATATCATTTTTGTAACAGCGATCTGTTACCGTGATATTTGCTTCCTGCATAAAATCTAAATGTCTGTCTACTTCAAATTTTACACGCAGCATAGGAAGAGGGAGATATTTCTGATTTACAATTGTTTCACACAGCTCCCCCTCTTCTAATTCTGTAATCGCGTGTTGTGTAAAATAGACAGACGCAAACAGATTCTTATTCCAATATTTTTTATACAGCGCTCTTTGCAGCAGATAGATACAGGCCGCCCCACAAATAATATATATAATTTTCATATAACTTTATTCTCCATAGCGCTCATTCCAATCTTTAAAAAACTATCATCTCATTAGACGAATCAATAGCCTTCCTCCCGGAATGGATCTTAGCTCTTCCTCACTAAAGCACCGGATTTGAAGAATCATTACCGCATATACAATAATTGCCGCTCCTATCGCCATTACAGAGACAATATATACGTTTTTAAACGCCTCATAAAAGACCTGATAGACTGCAAAGGCTACCATCCCCATTGCTGCTGAAGCTGTCAGAGGCTTTATAAATGTATTAAGATATTCCCATCGGTATCCGATCTTTCTCGTAATTGCGCGGCAGTTTAGCATACTGACAATAAGCGGGAAAATAACATTACAGATTACTAATGCATAAACATTTAAGTCTGTAAATACCAGCAAAATTCCAAGCAAAGCCACATGAATACCAAGTGAGACAGCTGAATGGATCACCGGGAGTTTCATAAAATTGTATCCCTGCAGGATTGAAGTTGTCAGCGTAGACAACGCATAAAAAACAACCGCACTTGATCCTGTAGTCAGCAGCATAATCGCTTGCGTTTGATATGTAACAAGACTTGGAAACAACATTTTCATAATAGGCTCAGCTAATACAGCAAGGCCCACTGCCGATGGAAATGCAATTACCATGTTTACCTTAATGACTTGCGTAATCTTCTGATTCACTCCCTGGATATCATTTTGCATTCTGGATAAAACAATACTTGGAAGCGTAGACGCTGCCATTGCTGTTGCAACTGCAACCGGCAAATTTACCAGCTGATTATACTGCGCGTTATAAACACCCTGCAAAGAAGATACTACTTCATCTTTATATTCATGCAGCGCCATCAAATTGCCAAACATTAAGTCGTCAATCGTATAACCAATCTGATAAACTGTCTGGCTCAATATTACCGGAATAATCGTCAAAAACAACCCTCGGTAAATAGAACTGCTGGATTCTATCTGTTCTCCCGGGTTCACCTTGTTCATATATCTTTTTCGCGTAGCGCCAAACAAATACATAATAAACAGCAATGCTATCGCTGCACCTGCCAGCGTTCCCAGGGTGCCGCCTGCAGCCGCATAAGATGCTGCATGTTTTGAGGCCCCATACATATTCATAAACTGCCAGGTAGCAAATACACTGATGCACGCATTGACAATCTGCTCCAGAATCTGAGACACTGACGTCGGAACCATATCCCCATGGCCCTGAAAATATCCGCGAAAAACACCCAGCAACGCCACTATAAATGTCGTTGGAGCCAACACTTTTAACGGCCTTTCAATGCCGGGTCTATGATACATTTTTTCCATTACTCCAGCGCCAAAATACAATACATTCATAGCGAGCAATCCTGCAATCAACGCATATACAAGCGCACTTACAAGTACTCGCCGCATATTCTGATATTCTGCTTTTGCAATCCTTGCCGATACCATCTTGGACACTGCCAAAGGCAGACTATAAGAAGAAATGGTCAATGCTATCCCATAAATTCCAAATGCTACTGAATAAAGTCCATTTCCCTCGCCGCCCATCATGTTGCTCATTGGAATGCGGTACGCAAACCCGATCACTTTTGTAATAATTCCTGCCCCAGCCAGGATCCCGCCCTGGAGCAATACATTCTTCTTTTTTTCAGCCATACGGTCATATCTCCTGTGAGCACCACAGGTGCTAATAGAAACTAATAAGTCTAGTATAACATAATTTTATTGTAATTTTAACTGTTTTTCAAGACTTTATTAGAGTATAATAACATTACGAACCTATGTCCTTTTGTAACAGGACATCAAAGAAAGGAGCCTGCTATGAATATCGTATTATTAGATGCGGATACTATCGGCCGAGATATTGACCTGACTGTATTCGAAAAGCTTGGAAATGTGACTGTTTATGGATTTTCTTCACCGGAAGAAATGCGTGAACGTACGAAAGACGCTGATGTCATCATTTTAAATAAAATGATGGCAAATGACTATACATTGGAAAAAGCCTCTCATTTAAAGCTTGTCTGTGTTACCGCTACCGGAACAAATAATCTGGATAAAGACTACCTGGCACATCGTGGAATCGCCTGGCGAAATGTTGCCGGGTACTCTACAGAATGCGTTACCCAGCATACATTTGCCATGTTGTTTTATCTGATGGAAAAACTTCCTTATTATGATGCATACGTAAAAAGCGAAGCTTATGTAAACAATACAACCTTTACACACTTTTCCAATGTATTTCATGAACTGTGGGGGATGACATGGGGGATTATTGGCCTTGGAGCCATCGGCCGGCGTGTTGCGCAAATTGCTTCTGCCTTTGGATGCAGCGTCATCTATTACTCTGCTTCAGGCCAGCATAATCATCCCGATTATGAACGTGTGTCCTTTGAAGAACTGCTATCAAAATCTGATATTATTTCTGTTCATGCTCCCCTGACTGAGCGCACTGAGGGGCTCATCAACCGGCGTGCATTTCAGAAAATGAAAAAAAGCGCTATTTTTTTAAATCTTGGACGCGGGCCAATTGTCGTAGAAAAAGACCTCGCTGATGCACTGCAAGCTGGCGAACTTGCTGCCGCCGGTCTGGATGTTCTGTCAGCAGAGCCGATGCAAGCGGATAATCCTTTAAAACGAATCAAAGACAGCAGCAAACTTTTGATAACGCCGCATATTGCATGGGCAGGAGTAGAAACCAGACGTCGCCTGATGGATATTATATGGCATCAGATTAAAACTTTTTTTGATACCGATCAGCCATCGGCATAACCGATCGATCATCTATTCTCCAAGTATCCAGTCTAACCCGCTGTGAAAAGACTGCTGCCCCAAAAATGCACATAAATGTTCCAGCAAAATATCATAACTGTCTTCATACGAATCTGCTGCATACAAACAGTCGAGTTGTTTTAAAGCCTTCTGATACCGTCCGGAGGCTTTTTTTATCAACTCCGGCACACTACTGTCAAAGCTTTGCTTTGGATCCCATGGATTCTTCCATTGCCTGTGCTCCATATTCAATGGATCCTTTGTCCGTTGTGCAAAATCACTTGGAATCACTGGTGAAATTTGCGGACGTCCAAATAGCAATTGTTCTACTTTTTCTACGATCTGTCTCTTATAATTATGCGGATTGTATGTCAGCCTTGTCCCAATCTGCATAGATCGTATCGCTCTGTAAAAGAAGCCTTTGCTTAATCCCAGTTCTTCAAATACCGAATGGTAAGCATAGTACAGGACTGACGCGACAACTTCCCTCGTGATTTTATCAAATGCTATCGTCTTGCCATATGGAAATTCGGAAGGCAGACATTTTGTATACCGCATAAGCAAAGCTGCATCTATATCAGATTCCAGAGCAATATGATCCGCATATCCCTTTTTCTTTAACACGTCGCCGATCCCTGTCCGATCATATACATAAGGATGCATCTGCGTATCCAGCACGTAATGACCAATAAATCCGGCTGCATATGCCTGCGAAATCTGCTGCTGTTCCGATTTCCAAAAAAGCTCTGGAGCTTCGATCAGGCATTTTAAAAAATCACCCGTCCACCTTGTATGCGCAACAGAACCCGGACGAACCTTTCTTAGCTGAGAAGGCAAATGATAGAAAAAAATATCCGGACCCTGAAGCCCCAATTGAAAAACTGTTTTATATCGGTCAATACTTTGCAATAATACCTGACAGCTATGTTCTTTTTTTAACTGCCTGTAATTATTTACTCCAAATAGATAATGTGACGTAAACCCCGGCATTTACTGATCCTCCTGGCTGCAAATTCTGATATATTCTTTAAGATTTACCCTTTACATATAATTTTACTCCTCGGATCTCTTCCACCTGCACAATAACACCTGTCTCGAAAACCGTATTCTCTCTTATGCTTCTTGCCGACCATTCCTGTCCGTTAAAAACAGCCGTCCCGGTGCCTTCCCTGTTATCTATACGCTCTGTCACTAATACATCCTTGCCAATGATTTCCTCATAATTAGTCTTTACATTATGAGGCTTTACATATTTTAAAGCAAACGGCCTTGTATAAAACAACATTACAAAAGAAACTACGAAAAATGCAGGTATTTGAACCACCAAACCTAATCCGGTTAACGCACATAGCAAAGCTACAAATGCGCCTCCTGCAAACCAGATGCTTGTAAGTCCGACTGTAACAATTTCTACTACAATAAATACAATCATCAATGCCAACCAAATAAAAACCGGTGATGTAAAAAATTCATTCATCGTCTCCGCCTCCTCCATCTGACCAAAGCTTCACCAGAGTTTCTATGATACCCCAATTATATTATTATTTTATCAGCATTATAATAAAAATACAATGCAAAGAAATAAATACCACTAAAAAATACATTATCGTAAAAATCCAGCCTATTGCAATCTGCAATAAACTGGATTTTTACAATCATTTCTTATGCTTATGACACCTTTACTCCTCGAATCGCGCTATATTTTCCATAGATTTTTTGATCCATGGAGTCTACTTTATACGCACGAACTCTGATATAATAGATTTTTCCTCTTTGAAGATTTTTCAATGTTTTTGATGTATAATATGTAGAAACTTTTTTTACATTAGACGAAAAATCTTTACTTGTAGAATAACTGATTTCATATCCTTCCGCACCGGAAACCGCATCGATTTTTACTTTTAACTGTCCGTTTTCATTTGATGTAAAGGATGGTATAGCGACCCGCTGCGGCTTTGTTATTCTTACCCACTGTGCATACAATACACATTCTGCGTTTGGAATCGTTGATTTGCTTACTTTTCTGCCGCCGGAAGCTTTTGTATACCAGCCTTTGAATCTATAATTTGCACGTTCAACTGTTGGCAATGCATCGATCTCATCTCCGGCTGCAAGTGCAATTTTTTGATAATTCATATTTGTACCACCGTTTGGATGGAAGAAAATCTCATAAAATACCTGATTGCCACCAGGCGTTGGATTTTGAACCTCGTTTGATGCAGTGCCTACTACAATCTCAATCGTCTGTGAAATTCCACCGTATGATACAACAATTCGATTTGTACCTGTTGTCAATGTACGCTGTGATACGGAATAGCTATATACTCTTTCTGAAGTTCCATTTGAGTAATTTGCATATACAGCCAAACCATCTGAAACATTTGCTCCTGCATATTTTAAACCCGTATAGCTTACAGAAATTCCTGTCAATGCATTTGTGTCGCTCCAATGCGCATAATAAGTCACATTTTTGTTAATGACTGTCGTGTCTGTCAGTTTCGTTCCCTGCCCATTCTGTGCCGAATACCATCCAAGAAACTGTGCGTTTGCCTTTGTCGTTGTCGGCAATGGAGAGATCGTGCCTAATTCGCTTACTACAACCGGAGAAACTGCCGTTCCGCCCTGGCTGTTGAATGAAACCGTATAGGTAACCTTCGGCAGACCCAAATTGAAAAATTCTACATTATAAGCAATTGCGGTGCCTGCACCTGTAATCGTAACCTGGAAGGAATCTCCACTCCTGTATTCACCAATGCTTTGCAGAGATGGCCGGAAAATAATACATCCGGTTTGGCCATAAGAATTATTGTTGACATAAAAATCTCCATCTGCAGAAGAATTTGAAAAACGCCAGGTCTTAAAATCTCTGTATCTTGTCAGCGTTACCTGAATATCATTTGCATTTACCGCATGGCCAAGGCTAAAACTCCATGGATAATTTGTGCCAAAATATTCCAACGGCATCGTTCTTGCCGGCCATGCTACGCCGGTCTCATATGCAAGCGTATTCGTTGTATCAGCTACATAAGCGCTGCTGAACGTTCCTTTCAGACCGCTGACAACACCAAAACCAGTCTGCCGCATTTGTGGATTTAACAAGTATCTGCGCTCCTCCAACGTAGCGATATCTGCACTGTCAGCATTACCCATCCAGTCAGCAACGATTGTTTCATTTAATCCGCGGTTTCCCCAGGACGCCCACGAATTATTAGAACCAACCGCTCCCTGCAGAGCTGTCTGATATAACGTATTTCCCATTGAATATGGACGATCCGGATTATGTGATGTATTGCCGTTCAAATAACCGATCAATGCAGCTGCCTGTGCATATTCACTATACTTACTGGACAAAGTTACATTGTCAGAGATTCCGGCAATATAGCGCATCTGATTCAGCATATTTAACGCCGACTGCTGCGTCGCATCTGATAATCTGCCCGGGTCATATGGCAGCTCTAAAAATGGATTCGAAGTAAAACTGAAATTGTCTCCAATTCCTGCACGATTCGCTGCAACATAACTGCGTATTTCCTGCTGTGTACGGTATCTGACATTCATGCCTTGCGACGCGGCATGTGCCTGTGTATGACTCCCGGCAAAGAAAACTGCCGTCATCATAGCAAATAACATAAAAAATGTAACAAGTAGATACTGCTTTTTTTTGTACAATAAATTCATACAATCTCCTTTCTGGATCTAATCCCTGGCATTACCCAACCTTTCTGGCCACAATCACCAATCGCCCATTCGGTTTTGAATACTCGCACGTTGACAGCATCAAAAGCCTGTCCCCGTATTGCAGCTGCTCGCCCGTCTGATACAGCTCATTTTCTTTTATGAAATTCACACATTCCTGAAATTCCTGCTCTGAATGATAATTATAAAACCGATAATATCGAAATCCTTCCTCATCCTGGTAAAGGATCCTTGTAATTAATACCGCTACAATTTGATACGTACCGGTTTCATAGATTGTATCATACTGCATCAACGGATATTTCAGGTAAAATTCCGGATCTTTATATCGTTCCAGCATACCAAATCCACGTCCGCTGCTCATATTATGCCCGTAAATAACTGTATTGTTATCTTGCGGAAAGCAACTGCTGGCGCTTTCTACAAATAAAGAGCCTTCTTCTGATTTTCTGCCGGTGTAATCACGATGCAGATAATAATATCGCTCTCCCCGCTTTTCATCATCTGACTGCATAACCGGCAAATCCATCTGTATGCCCGGAATTTTCAGCCATCCAAATAAATCCGTATATTTTTCATGAAATGACTGATACTGCGGCAAAACCTCTGGAACTTCCTGTTTTTGCTCTGTTTTGATACCGGTATCCGCCGTATTTTCATCAGGAATATGATCTTTTCTATCTGTCGATGCATTTTCATCCAAAGCGATTTCTTCCCGATCTGTCAGCGTATTTTCATCAAAAACAACTTCATATTTCTGTTCTTTTTCCTTTGTATCCGTATTCAAAACATATTTCTTCTCACCTTCCTGCTGCTGCATATGAATACTTATGCCATCAGCGCCTTTCGAATCCGTATTTTCTTTGTCCTGCTCTTTGCTGAGCCCATTCCTGTCCATATTCATCCCAGACATCACATTCGAAAAAAGCTCTCGCATTTTTTCTTTTCCCCTGCCGCCATCTGACTGCATGTAGAGTAAAATTGCGATCAGACCAACAGAAATACAAATAAACAGTGTCCAGGCTATTTTGGCCTTTAATGATGATTTTCTAACAGCTTCTTCCGGCTGTGCAATAAATCCTGACTCCTCCTCTGCCTCCTTTTTACCATAGCGTTGTTGCAGCACATTAATAAAAGCATCCCCTAACCAGCTGGAAAAGTAATATTTTTCATCCCTTGTTAAAAGAAAAAGCGCTTTTTTAGCCTTTTCTTCATCATCCCAATTACAGGAAGAACATATTTTTTGAATCTTACTGATATCATGCTGAAGCATTCTTTGCTCTTCGCTGATATTTAATTCCAATTTTGCTGCAATCTGCTCTGTAAATGCCCTGCCGAATTCGGTACCGAAATAAGCGTCTGTATCAGCTGTCAACTCCTGATACTGCCCTTTCCAATACAGATCATGCTGTGCTTGTCCATCTTGTATCAATTCCTGCATTAAATGGATGTCCTTTTGAAGCTTTGCCCAGTCTACCGGCTGTTCCTCATCTAAAGATTTTTGCAGCATCTCCAAAAACCTGACTCCAAGATCTCCGGCAAATATCAAGTCCTGCTGCTTCGACAGCTTTTGGACATATTTTTCCATCTGATACCCGCCCATGCGCCAGCATTCCGCGACCATATGTTCAATATTTTGCAGATCAACCCACTCTGTATTCCATTTCATAAAACAATCCTTTGTTTCTTTGTTTTTATTATGAATATCGACATCTTGCATATTAATGTTTACTGCTTTTTTAATTATAGCAATAATGTTCCCAGAACTCAAGTATTTAAAACTTCAGAATTTAAATCACAATAGCAGTTCATATAAAATGAACTGCTATCCCAAAATCTCTATGCAATTGTATGCTCGTGTGAAATCATTAAGCTCCCTTTTGTCGAGTCTTGTCACCCATTCCTCTACCCATCGAACCCATATCCGAAACTGTGATCGAAGATGCATCAATCAGGGCAGACGTTTCTTGTTTTTGTCCTTCTTCTGTAGATGGAATCGTTCCTTCTACCTGTCCGGCGATGCTTTCTGCCCGCAGCAGACAAAATTGTTTTAAAACATCTATACCTGTTTCAAATTGTTCGTATGTGCAGAATTTAGTCGGGTCTTCTTTTACATATGGCGCAATCATGGCAGATACCGTATCTATCATTTCTGCAAAATAACCACTCTCAAAATAATCTGCAATAAATTCTGCAAAATACTGATGATAGGTTTCTTTATACTGCTCATTGTTTAATATCCATGCCAGCATCGGCCTTGAGTCTGTATCCCCTCCTGATACCGGTGTATCGATCGGATAATTTACCAGACCACTTGCATCAGTCTCCGACTGGAATCCACCAAATGCAAGATTATAATCCCATGGAATCATTGACATCTGCCCATCTTCTTCATATAAATAATAGTTGTGTATCATAGAACCTGTATAGGAATCAAAGTTGCATACAAAATTATGAATGACAAAATATCGGATAACTTCGTCAACGTTCACAACTTCTGTAAGATCTTTTTCTTCATTTAAGGATTTTAAGGATCTGATGAGCCGGGCTTGATCCGCATCTGTAACATCCGTTTTGGCATTATCAAAAATATTGCTGTAGCTTTTCGGATTATCATCCGTATAGATCAGTGATACATCCTCACTTTTTCTGCCATTCATATGACCGTTTGGAAATCCGCCTTCGATATTCGGCTTCGTCGGCATCTTCCTGTTTTCAGAAGCATTTTCTTCTTCCAAATCCTCCGGCAGACTTATCTCATCTCGCGGCTGCATTCCTTCCGGGAAATTTTCTCTATCTGATGACTGCATTTCTTCCGGGAATTCTATTTCCGTCGGCGGCTGCATCCCTTCCGGGATATCTGTTTCATTTGGAGGCTGCATCCCTTCCGGGATTTCTGTTTCATTTGGAGGCTGCATTCCTTCCGAAAATTCCGTTTCATTTGGAGGCTGCATTATTTCCGAAAATTCCGTTTCATTTGGAGGCTGCATTATTTCCGAAAATTCCGTTTCATTTGGAGGCTGCGCTCCTTCTGGGATTTCCGTTTCATCTGGCGGCTGCATTCCTTCCGGGATTTCTGTTTCATTTGGAGGCTGCATTCCTTCTGGGATTTCTGTTTCATCTGATGGCTCTGTTTCATCTGACGATGCGCGTTCCTTTTGAAAGTGATCCATCTGAAACCCTCCGCCATTTCCTTTGCCGCCACCCATGTCCATGTTGTCAGGTTTATACAGCTGTCCATAATCGCTTCCAAAATTACGTTCCAAAAAACTTTCTTCCACACCTTCTACGGCCAGATAGAGCCCCCATGCCTCTCCGTTCACTGTAATAGAAACGTAACTGCACAAAGGTGCGTTCACTCCAAAATATCCCATCATTTGATAACAAAGATAATCCTTCATATACGTATGATCCTGAATAATATTATTTAGGCTCAGCTTATCCAGTCCATAGTATGTCTTTGTATTATCATAATGGTCAAATTCGATTTTAAAACTGTATCGATTATTTCCGTATTGCGATACCATACTAAGTGATGTATTTCCTTTTGCTCGAATTCCCACATTTTTAAAAGCTTCCCCATCTATAACTGCTGCACATAGTTCATATTCTTCATTTTCACACGTATCAAGAAACCCTTCCCAATCATCCATTACGATATCAATCGTATGAACTTTTGTTGTGTCAAACAATCTCTGTTCATACCCCATACCGGATGAAACGGCTGTCAGTCCATACTGCCCTGCATTTACAAATACTGCGGTCAGTATGATTACGAATGCAAGCGCTGTACAGCAGATCTTATCAATATGTTTACTCGTAGACATACTCTCCCCACCTTAACCCATATATTCTCCGTTATAGCTTACAAGAACAGCGCTGTTTATTCCATTCATTTCCGATAATATATTAATAAAATCAGTATTTTCTTCGCGCATTCGAATCTCCATATTTAACTCTACAGCTCCTTTTTGCGCAGACTTACTCTTTACCACGCAACGCCTTACTTGTTTTTGCAGAAATTCTCTCGCTGTACGTTCACTTTCATAATCGCGGCAGCTAATGACTACGATATACGGATTTAAATAAGACTTCTTATTCACAAAAAGGAGTAAAACTATACCAATTGCTATGCTTCCGGCAATCGCCAGAATTATCATACCCGCTGCCAATGTGATGCCTGCGGTCAATGACCAGAACAAAAATGCAATATCTAAAGGCTCTTTAATAGCTGTACGAAAACGTACGATAGACAACGCACCTACCATTCCCAATGATAAAACCACGTTAGAAGTCACTGCCAAAATTACAACTGTTGTAATCATTGTCATTGCAATCAACGTGACCCCAAAGCTGGACGAATACATTACACCTGTAAATGTCTTCTTATATACAAAAAAAATAAACAAACCTAAACCAAACGCTAAAATCAACGCCATCGCCATATCGATCACACTAACGCTTGTTATATTCTCCAAAAAACTCGATTTAAAAATATCCTGAAATGTCATCTCATTCTCTCCTTCTTAACCTGTATCTATTTACACACTTCTTTTGCAGTATTATTGTTTATACAACCGTTATAACATTTTAAAAACTATCCGTATGCTCTGCAAACCTGATACTTAGAAAATGCTGAGGTACGCCTGCCTTTTAGCTGCACAGCGTCCTTGATAATATCAGGCAAAAACGCATCCCATTTCACTTCCAATACTGCCGTCTGCTCTCTTGTCGGAACGGTAATACTCCTGAAATTTAAAAAATCTGTACAATCTAATCCGGTCCGAATATTGTAATCCAATGTCACCCGCACATTTCCAGGGCCATAGACAAATGGCTCTCTTGTATAACCAACAATTGTCTTTGCACGCAATCCCTGTGTTATTATTTTCGTATACCATTCACGGATTAACTCCTGCTCGCTTTCCATCATCCAGTCCCATTGTCCGTCTATCACAGCCTGAACCTCTTCTTTTGTAAGCGCTGCGCTGCGCTTCGTTCCAAGCCCGTTATACTTTGTCTTCTTTTCCAGCATGATTCTGTTAGTATTGCAATTGTAATAACGTATACGGAACTTTTCCCGATACTTCATTCCATTGATTTTTTCCATTAATACTTTATCAGCAGCATTGTCAAAATACAGACTGCGTACTTCATATCTGCCCTGAACTGCATGTTCATCCATTTTCATTACTGCCTGTAACCGTTGACGCAGCAGCAGAATATCCTCTGCATTAATTTCATGCTTCCATTCATGACGAAAATTCATATACATCCCTCCTGTTCTATTTGGATTGCTTTTTTGTATATATGCATTTTACAACGTGTACCTTAGATGAACCTTAGAAGACAGATCAAAAACTATGAAAAGAATGTGAACCCGATCGCATAAAAAGAACTGTCCGGAATTTATTTTTTATAAAAATTCTTTCCAGACAGTTCTTATATTGTAAAAACCACTATACTGATTACACTTATATTTTCACCACAAAACGGATCGTATGCTCATCCGGATAATCCGCAGTTATCTCCCCTTTGTGTACGTTTACAATCGCATATGCTGCAGACAATCCAATTCCATACCCACCGTTTTTTTGTGTTCTTGCACTGTCTCCCCGATAAAAACGGTCAAACATTTTTTCTGCCTCATCCTGCGGCAGTTGTTCACATGTGTTTTGAATCTGCAATACCGCAATATGACCTTCCTTTTTCAGCAATATGGAAATCGCACCGTCATCATTTGTATATTTCACTGCATTATCAAGTAATATCGAAATTAAACGTCTGATATATTCACAATTCCCTTTTATAAAAATCTCCGGACTGATCTTTTGTTCCAAACAGATATGCTTTAAAGCAGCCGCTTCACAAAACGACTGTATGGCGTCTTCCAGTAAATCACTCAAAGAAAGCTGCTCCATTGATAAAACCAGACTTTCTTCATCCATCTTTGCCAGAGTTAATAAATTCTGCATCAGTCCGTTTAAGCGCACAGTCTGACTACGGATATTACGGCTCCATTTATTTTCTCCGCTAATTAACTCCATGGCATCTATATTTGCCTGAATAATTGCTAACGGTGTCTTAATCTCATGTCCGGCATCTGTAACAAACTGCCTTTGCTTTTGAATATTCTGCGCAATCGGACGAATTGCCTTTTTAGATAATAATATCACCAGCAGCAACATGCATATCCAACACACCGCGCCCACACTGATTGATAATACTATAACCATCCCAATGGAACGAAACTGTCCGGACACATCTAGAAAAATAATGATTTTGTCATCGGTAAACCAAGCATCATTTTCTCTCACAGTTAACACCTGATATTTGAAATGTTCCAAATATCCCAATATTTTTTCTGCCTGTACTGCCTGCTTTGCATAGGCCTCTGCTTCTTCTTCGCTCACAGATGCAATTCGGCTGATATCCTTGCGTATCACTTTATCATGTTTGTCTAAATAAACTGTAAAAAATCTCAATGACATAGCCATATCTTCGTCCATTGGCGGATGAAACAAACCGCCTTTGGAAAAATTTTTATCCTGTTCATTTGGCAGATGAAAGTAACGGTTTGGAAATTTTTCGTATTCTGTTTCAGCTTTTTGCCGCTTTATTACCTGTTTTTCAATATCTGCCAGCATTGTTAGCTGTTCATTCATTTGCCGGCTGCTGACCAGACAGTTCGCCACGTTAATCGTGCCAATAAGTACAAGCAGCAATACCGAAACTGCTGCCATTGCTGCTGCTATAAACTTTTTCTGCAACATCTTAACCATATTGTGCACCGTCCGTTATGTTTCAGAATCTAAAATATAGCCAATATTTCTTTTTGCCCTGATGCATACTTTTGTATTTAACGCTGCTAATCGCTTTCTGAGATATGAAATGTATACCCATACAATTCCTATTTCAGCTTCCGTCTCATAGCCCCACACTTTTACCAGTAATTCTTCTGATGATAAATAACTGCCCTGATGCAGCATCAATACTTCCATCATTTGATATTCTAATTTTGGCAGTACAAAGCTCTGTCCGTTCCCGCTTAATTCATAACTGCTTCTGTTTAATGAAATATCTTTGCATGTTAAAATATCCGGCGTAAAAGCTTCCTTTCTGCGCAGCATAGCACGAATTCGCGCTAAAAGTTCCCCCATTGCAAAAGGCTTTGGCAGATAATCGTCTGCACCCATATCCAGACCTTCTATTCTGTCCTCCACTTCAGCCTTAGCCGTTAAAAGCAGTATAGGTATTTGATTTCCCTCTCTCCGAAGCTGCTGTAATACTTCCAACCCGCTTTTTTTAGGCATCATGATATCTAATATCATTCCATCGTAGGCTTCTGTATGCGCATACGCTAACGCTTCTTCTCCGTCATAAACAGCATCTACAAAATATTTATGATATAATAAAATATCTACAACTGCTTCTGACATGCCGATTTCATCTTCGGCATATAATAATTTCATGTATGTTCGTCCTCTTTCTAAGTTTTTGATGATTTTCTCTCTTTTCTGAATTATATTACGTATCCTTATATGCCATTTCCAACACGACACTACATTATTCTCATCCCACCGCATGTAAAACTGTAATCAAGTTCTTTTGATCCACATTTTTCTTTCAGATAATCTACCAATTCATAATGAACTTCAAATATTCATGAATGCTTCCATTAATGTGTCTTCATCAAATAAAATATCATCCGGCAGACAAATATCATACTTTCTTGCAAAGCTGTCAATAAACTCGTCCGAGGGTTCTTTGTTCTTATAATACTCCTGTTCTAAATCCGCTTTCATCTGTTCTCTTTTTTCGAATACATATTTTTTCTCCTCATACACAATTCCATACATTCTTTCAAAAGAAAAAAATGCCTTCTTATCTGTTTATTTTCCTCAGAATACATTTTAAATGTTGTCACGCATTTATTATAGCAAATCCCGGCAATTTAACAACCTGTTTTTGAAACGTTTTTCTTGCTTCTTAATATGGTGAAGTTTTGCAAATGCCAATGAATAACTTCAAAAATGTACTTTATCAATCAGCTAAAATACACCTAATGACATACAGTTTTGAAGAGAGTTGAAAAAAGGTAAAAGTTTTTCTAATCAGTTGAAATCCTAAGTCAACTGTGATATAATATATCAGTCTGATATATTATACTGATACAATGCAGATGCCCATGATAAGACAACAAATACGAAAGCCATTCTCCGTAGAATTTTACATCTGCCGGGAATACATATTAAAACCGTTAAAAGGGAAATTGTATATCTTGAGGAAAATGCAGCCATGTGTGTCCTATGGGGATTGACGTAATGCGCAAAATAAAACATGAGAAACTAACAATCAGGAATGTATGCCATATGGAGCATGTATAGATCATTGTCCGAAAAGCATTTTGGCTTTCGGAGTCATTGCAAGAAAGGAAGATTGAAATGGCAAATGAAAAAAAGATTGATTGTGTAATTTTAGGTTTGCTAAGCCATGAGGAATTAACGGGATATGAAATCAAAAAACGAATGGATACCACTCTTAAATATTTTTGGAGTGCGAGCTATGGCAGTATATACCCCGCCTTAAATGATTTGGTTTATCGTGGTCTGGCTACGAAAAGAGAAGATACAAACAGCAACCGAAATAAGCTGATTTATACCATAACAGAACATGGACGAGATTATTTGAAAAAATGGCTTTCACTGCCTGTTGAAAAAGACGAACTTCGTTATGAAACCTTGTTAAAATTATTTTTCGGAAATGAAAAAGGTGAAGAACAGGCGCTCCTTCATATTGAAGCGTTTGAAAAGAAAATTGAAGAAGAATTGCCATATCTTTTACATGCAGAAACAATCTTAAATAAAAGCTTGAATGAAGATATTGCACACAAATATTATCTGCTTACCGTAGAGTTTGGGATAAAAACCTATCAGACGTATTTGGAATGGTGTACAGAAGCAAGAAAACTTTTAGCCGGAGGACAATAGAATGTTTGGAAATTGGGGATTTTCTTATATAGGATTACTTTTTTTAATGATGTTATTTATTCCCAATATAATATGGTCAAAAAGGAAGCCACAAGGGTATACATCTGAAAAAGAAAACAAAATCTTACTGTTCTTTGAAAGATTGGGGGAAATATTGACTTGCTGCTGTTCATTGGTATTTTCTGATTTTAATATACATAAATGGACACGTTGGTCTTTATGGTTAATTGCAGCTTTCATATTAATGATAATGTATGAAGCATGGTGGGTGCGTTATTTTCGAAGTGAACGCAAATTATCAGATTTTTACAGTAGCTTTTTAGGTATCCCACTTGCCGGTGCAACGCTGCCAGTTATTGCTTTTTTCATGTTTGGAATGTATGGAAAAGTTGCATGTATGTTAATAGCAGCACTTATTTTAGGCATCGGTCATATCGGCATACATATTCAACACAAGAAAAGTATTGATAAGGAGAATTAGAAAGAGGTTCTCAGCGTTAACGATACGTTCGTTTCTATGCTCCTTATCACCGTAAACATAAGCTTTCAGGGATTTTTACTCCACGCTTTCCTAATTCTGTCTATACATCTACAAAATAAGCTCGATTCCCTGAATGATTCTAATATCAGTAAACACGATATTTTCTTTCAATTTTCGTATATACTGCCATCAATGCAATGGCCCACATCATACCACCCAATATCGTAAATACAATCCATGCCGAATTTTGTCCTGCCAGCAACGGCATTCCTAATGCTGCCAGGAATAGCGCAAAAATAAACCACATCTTCGAAACCGCCCGATTATATTTTTGTACATCACTGACTTGTATCTGTTGTGAAATCGTCCAAAACCGCACTGCCTTTTTTGATTTCCATGACACAACCCCCAACAATACAAAAGCGCTGCACATCAATAACCATATACAAAACGCAAACATCCTGCCATCTCCTTTCTATTTTCCTGCTCTTTTCAGAAAAACTTTCCTTCTTTGTTTTTTCTAATTTTTTTCAGATAAGCGCCGTTTCTTTCTCTTTTATCTAATTTTTATCTAATTTTTTTCTGTAAGATTATGCATTTTATCTTTACATTATTTAATATAAAGACCAGACAATTTCATATCATCATTAAAAAACAATGTATAAGTAACTCCAATCTTTTCATATGCTGCATTTATTTGCACAACTGCCCTGGTCCTGCCCTGAAGTTTTTGCTCAGACATATAACATTTTCCAAATTGCTGAAACTCACCCCAATCTGTGCCAGCCTGCTTTTTTGCATCTTCAATCACTTGCTGTGTAAGTATTTGCTGTACCCGCTCATCTGTACAGGCTTTTAATGCTTCATAATCCTCTTCATTTAACATACGAATCACTTCTTTACTCTGTTCCTCCACAACCGCTTCTGAAAACAATCCGCTGTTGCCAAATCTTACACTAAGCGGCAAAAACCATAGAGCTGCTGCAATGATTCCCGCCAACATCACTGCAATACCTGCTATTATTTTCGCAGCCAATCGATTTTTATATTTTTTATGCTCTGTTTGTGACAAATTTTGATTAAATTCTTCTGCTATTGCAATTGGCTCCCCCATCCGCAGCATTACAACATCAAACGGCACACCATTCTCCATCTCCTGGTTGATATCCGCTAGCAGCTGTCTGTAAATTTCCTGACGTTTTCTTTTGGAGCATTTTACCTTTTTTACAATTTGTTTTACATAAGTTTGTGATGTCATTGTCTATTCCTCCATAATACGCTGAATCCCACTGCTCATCTGCAACCATAACTTTATGATTTCATTCAAAGCCTGTTTCCCCTGGTCTGTAATTTGATAATATTTCCGAGCCATTTGCTTCCCTTTGGGACTGCTCCAGCAACTCTCCACTAATCCATCGTCTTCCAAACGATATAAAATCGGATACAGTGTGCCCTCTTTTAAAACAAACAATTCCCCACTTTTTTCTTTTAATTCACTAATCAACTGGTATCCATATTTCTGTTCGTTATCCAGCAGTTTTAAAACCAGCATGTCCAGTACCCCTTTTTTCATTTGTCTAATATACTTTTCATTCATATTTTTCACGTTGTTCATATTTTCTATTCCTGTTTATTTAGTAATACTAAATATAATATATTACTTATATTAGAAATTGTCAATATAGCATCTGCTATTTTTTTCTTTACGGTTTATTGCATGAATTTGCAGCTTATAATTTTAATGAAATGTATGAGACACAGACAACTTTTCATAAAGAATGTCTGTTAAAATAATTTCTCTGAAATACAGACAAATATCTATAAAGAGAATGTCTGTTAAAATGTTTCCTCTGAAATACAGACAAATATCCGTAAAGAATATCTGTTAAAATGATTTCTCTGAAATACAGACAACTTTTCAAAAAGAATGTTTGTAAAATGTTTCCTCTGAAATACAGATCCCATTGTAAAAAAATATATTGTTCAAAAGAGCAATTATAAATCAGCACAGGCAGGTCCTTGTATATACTGCAAAGACCTGCCTTATGGTTCATACTATAATCAATCATATACCTGCTTTAGGGGGTTCATACTATAACCAACCATATACTATGTTACAATACCGCTTTCCATGAATCTTGCACATAACGTTCTACTGGTCCGTACCATTTAAATGTACACTTTTATCTGCTCACAATCCGATAATAAATTCTTGCTGTCAGGAAATAAATCATTATATACATACCCGCAAATACTAAAAAGGATATACCTGTACAAATCAAATATAACTTGGTGTTAACAAAGTTCATCAGCGCAAGCAGTTTAGATACAAGCGGAAATGCAGCAATAACATGTATACACGCTACAGCCAACGGTAAAAAAAACACCATCAATACTTGTGAACGGATAGATGCTCTTACTTCTCTGCGTTCCATTCCTACTTTCTGCATAATTAGAAAACGTTCTCTGTCGTCATATCCTTCTGAAATTTGTTTATAGTAAATAATAAGAGCCGCAGCTACTACAAATAACGCTGATAAAAATGTGCCGATAAAAAAGAGCCCTCCATACAGACTGACAAAACTTACTCGCGCTTCAGCCCTGGATTCTGTCCATGTATTCAATTTGTGTGCTTTTAACTCCTCTACAATATCATAATAAAACCGCTTTAGCTCCTCTTCATTGGCATCACTGTCAAAGCCATAAAACCAGTCAATATTTGAAGCTATCTCTCCATTTACTTCCTGCTGCTTTTTACAAATTTCTTCAAGCTCTTCCCTGTCAGGCACAATAATAAACTGCGTATTGGACATATTTGCGACCAAATTTCCGTTTCCCTTAAAATGATCCAGTTTTTCCGCGATACGGTATTTTTTTCCAAACAGCTTCAGCGCTGGCTCTTCGTATTCGTTTCGGTTGGAATATATCAGAATCTCCCCTTCATTCAGCGTCTTCTGTTTCCCTTCCATCTGATTATAATCTTCAAGCGTCATAAAAAATAATACATTAGATGAATCAATATCTGAAATTTCTGCATCTCTAGTTACGGTAAACGTATCTCCGTCTCGAAACGCCGAAAAATTTAAATACGTATATTTGAGTTCATTTTTTACAGAAAAATTTTTATCTTTCTGTAGTGTTTGGACTGTTTCCAATACTTCCTCATGCCGTTCCTTTTCCGTCTCATGTGAAGTAATCATAAACTCAGACGTATAACGAGCGCTTAAAATATCTTCCATTCCGATAATCATAGAACTTGTTGAGGATACCATAACGAGAACCATCGTAGAAAGAATACAGATGTTTGCCAAACCTACCGCATTCTGTTTCATCCGATAGATCATACCCGATACACTAATAAAGTGCCTTGTCTTATAATAGTATGTTTTATTTTTCCGCATTATTTTCAAAAACGCAATGCTTCCGGCAGTAAACAACAAATAGGTTCCAATAATAACCAGTATTACAGCAATAAAAAACACGAAAATCGAGGCAATTGGATTTTCTGTGGTAATCGCAAGATAATATCCGCTTCCAATGCAAATAACTCCTAACAGCGTAATCAGCCATTTGGTTTTTGGTTCTTTTTCCCCTGCACTGCTATCCCGTAATAGCTCCACCGGATTTGCAATGTGTATCTGACAAACCGCATTCAGAAATATCATTAAAAATACAACAGCTGCCAATTTTATCGTTATAAAAATTACTTCTTGTGATACAAAAAATCCCAGCACAACCTCAGCTCCCGCGATTTTTCCAATTAAAAGAAACATAAGCTTATCCATTGCAATGCCGAATCCCAATCCTGCTGCCAGACTAAGCGCCATTACATATAATGTTTCCCACGCTAATACAACTGCCAAATGACGTTTTTCCATTCCAAGGATATTAAAAACAGCAAACTCTTTCTTTCTGCGTTTTATAAGAAAACTATTCGTATAAAACAGAAAAATAAATGCAAACAAAGCAACGACCACGCTGCCAAGCTGCAAAATATACGCAATCGTATCACCACCAAGCATTTGTTCTATGCCTGGATTTAAGGATAATGAAGTAAAAATGTAAAACATTGCTATCGTTAGAATACAAGTCAGAATATAAGGAAAATAAGTCTTTGCATTTTTTTTAATATTATTCTTTGCGAGTATCGGGTAAAATGTAATTCTCATAGACGTTCACCACCTGTCGCCAGCAATGTCAAAGTATCGGATATCTTTTGATACATCTGCTCATTTGTACTGTTGCCACGATAAATCTGATGAAATACCTCACCATCTTTAATAAATAATACACGCCCTGCATGACTGGCAGCTTTTGCAGAATGCGTAACCATCAGAATCGTTTGTCCTTCTGCATTGATCTCGCTGAAAATTTGCAGCAAATCATTTGCAGAACGAGAATCTAACGCCCCCGTTGGCTCATCTGCAAGCACCAGCTTCGGTTTTGTTATAAGTGCGCGCGCAACTGCCGCACGCTGCTTTTGCCCACCCGAAACTTCATATGGATATTTATCAAGTATTTCCGTAATGCTTAGTTTCTCAGCAATCGGCGCCAGCCATGCACACATTTGCGGATACGTACTCCTGCCTAATACAAGCGGTAAAAAAATATTATCCCGTAACGTAAATGTATCCAACAAATTAAAATCCTGAAATACAAATCCTAAATTGTTTCTTCGAAATGCTGTCATTTCTTTTTCTTTTAAATGAGACATGCTCTTTCCTGCCAAAAGCACCTGACCGGTAGTTGGCTTATCCAATGCAGCTAAAATATTTAGCAGAGTCGTTTTACCAGAACCGGATTCCCCCATGATCGCAACATATTCTCCTTCTTCCACTGAGAAGGAGACATTTGATAATGCCTGTACCTGATTTTCTCCAAAACGCGTAGTATATATTTTTTTCACGCATTTTGCTTCCAGTATCGCCATCGCTCTGACCTCCTTGTTTCATAATAAATTTCTCGTCGTTCTCGATTCTTATCATAACAGGACGGTTTATTTTGCAACATCGAATCAGATGACATTTTCACCGGTTTGTGTGACATTTTTGCAAGATTGGTAATCTCAGTTAAAAAAGCGTTACAAAATATCCATCTCTTTCCTATTCAGATCAATCGAAAAAACGGTCCCTTTTCCAACCTCAGACTCAGCCCAAATTTGATGCGATAGCTTATCCGCAGCCATACGGCAAAGGTACAACCCCAGTCCCGTAGATTTCTTATCTGATCTTCCGTTATATCCGGTAAACCCTTTTTCGAATATACGTGGCAAATCTTCGGGAGCTATCCCGATTCCTGTATCCGCAATCTGCAACACCTTTTCTTTTGTTATGGTAATCGTTACCTCTCCCTCCTGTGTATATTTAACCGCATTAGACAAAATCTGCTCAATCATAAACAGCAGCCATTTTTCATCTGTAAGTACCATCTCATTGATCGGCTCATACCGTAGCCGAATCCGTTTTCGAACAAACTGAGACGCATACTTATGAATTGCCTCTCGAATCAGGTCATCCAACTGATATTTCTGAAATACCAAATCAGAACTTTCACTGTCAAGACGCAGGTAACTAAGTACCATTTCTACATATTGTTCAATCCGAAATAACTGCACCAATAATTCCCGATGTTCATTCGTATCCTCTGCCTGCAATGTCATACGCATAATAGAAATGGGTGTCTTAATCTGATGTACCCATGTCGTATAATAATCCATATGTTCCTGACGCTCCTGTTGCCATGCGGTCTGCTTTTCATCATACTTTTTCTTCAATCTATAAATCATTTCTTGCGCATCCGCCTCTGCCAATGTACGTGGTCTTGGTAATACATCATTCATAATCTCTATATTTTTCAATATCCTCAATTGTTCCAACTGTCTTTTGCGGTAATCAAAAAAGTGAGCAAACAATACAGTCATCGTTAAAAGTAAACACAAACCCGAGGCATATAATACTGCTTCAGCCTCTATATCGTATAAGTAAAAAATAATGATAAATATACTTGCATAAATCATAAACATACACACACTATAGCAATGTTGCCTTATATAAGCACACAAAATATACTTCCACTTTTTACTTTCCATATTTTCATTCACCTGTTTTCATTTTATAAAATACGATTCAATATCCCTTGAACTATTACGTTTTATTCTATGATATATCCGCGCCCAACACGAGTTGTTATAAAATCGTTTAATCCTGCTTTTTCCAATTTTTTTCTCAGTCTTGTAACATTTACTGTCAGAGTATTTTCTTCTACATAAGAATCTATCTGCCACAATCTTGTCATTAAAGTATCACGGCTGACCACTTTCCCTTTATTTTCCATAAGCAGCTGTAAAATGCGAAAATCATTTTTTGTAAGTTCCATCCTTATTCCCTGATAAGTGAGTGATGCATCGTTTAAATTTAGCACCGCGCCCCGATGTTCCAACACCGGTATTTTTCCACCCATATCATATGCCCGCCGCAGAGTTGCCTGCAGCTTTGCTGTTAATACATCCAGATCTACCGGCTTTGGAATGAAATCATCTCCTCCCATATTCATTGCCATTACAATATTCATATTATCTGATGCCGAAGAAAGAAAAATTACTGGAACATTCGATATTTTACGGATTTCTGTACACCAGTAATATCCATTATAAAATGGAAGCATAATATCTATCAGAACCATATGTGGATCAAATTTAATAAACTCCGAAATAACATTTTGAAAATCTCTGGCGCACATAACGACATTGCCCCATGCTTCTATTTGCTTTTTTATTGCATTCGCCATTGCTGTATCGTCTTCAATAACCATTATTTTATACATACTTCACCTCTAACATCTTTTATTACACTATTGGGGATACTGTATTACAATACTGGATAAACAAAAAAACACTCTTTATCAGAGTGCTTTTCTTTCTTTGCAAAAATGAGACACGGGGGAGTCGAACCCCCGACAACTTGATTAAAAGTCAAGTGCTCTACCAACTGAGCTAGTATCCCATATATTCAATTGTTGAATATAAATGCCCAGTTCCGGAATCGAACCAGAGACACGAGGATTTTCAGTCCTCTGCTCTACCAACTGAGCTAACTGGGCATGAGTTGCGGGGACAGGATTTGAACCTATGACCTTCGGGTTATGAGCCCGACGAGCTTCCAGACTGCTCCACCCCGCGATATATTCAATTCAAATTAAAACTATTTTAATGGGCAGAGGTGGATTCGAACCACCGAAGCAATTTGCAGCAGATTTACAGTCTGTCCCCTT
>CAJUBQ010000026.1 GCA_910584595.1 uncultured Eubacterium sp. | reverse complement strand
TGAGACAGGGCCGATTCCCTCATCCGGCGTCCGGGAGGCCCAAAAGCAACACTTTATCTAAACTGTTGCTTTATTACTTGCCCCACCCCGTGAAAAGTAACGTTTTTACTTTGGCCACAGTGAAAGATTTCTTTTTTTGTTGTAAAAAATGGCTGGCTTCGTTATACTATATTATAAAAACTTCAACAGAAAAAACAGGAGAAAAAAATGGAAGAATTAATTACAGAAAAAGAATTGGCCCGTTTCAGTCAGGCGGACGCTGATGCAGTGGATCATATTTTTGAACGTAATATGAATGAGTATGAGATAAACTGGGAAGCTGCGGAGATAGGAAGTCTTCCCGTATTGGCGCATTATTATGTCAAAGGTGAAGACATGCATTATTATGTGCTGGCACGTGTGCATGATGAAGAGGACGATTTGCTGACTTGCGTGAATGTGAATCATGGCGTCAGGCAATTGATTTTGTTTCCGGTGAGAATGTTTAACGGTGCGGTATTGGACGAAAAGACGCAGGAACATGCGTTTGCAGAAGAAAAGCTATTTGGAAACGTATGCTTAAAAGATGTATGGAAATGTTAAAATTATGAGATGGTTATTTAAATACAGTTCCTTAGGATCATGAGTAAAAAGAAAAGAGGTTTTGTTTATGATGAAAATCGGTTCGCATGTTGGGATGAGCGGCAAAGATATGTTTTTAAATTCTGTAAAAGAGGCGGTTGGCTATGGTGCAAATACATTTATGGTGTATACTGGAGCTCCTCAAAATACACGACGCAAAGAAATCAAAGACTTAAATATCGAAGCGGCACATGAATACATGAAAACACACGGCATTGACAGCTTTGTTGTCCATGCGCCTTATATTATTAATCTTGGAAATACTGTCAAGCCGGAGACATATGAGCTTGCGGTAGAATTTCTTGCTACAGAATTGGAGCGTACGCTGGCGATGGGCAGCAATCTTTTAATTTTGCATCCAGGCGCTCATGTAGGGGCGGGCGTAGAGGCAGGCACAGCGCAGATTGTCAAAGGGCTGAATGAGGTATTGACGAAAGATGCCAAATGTCTGATTGCGTTAGAAACGATGGCAGGAAAAGGTACAGAAATTGGCAGGACGTTTGAAGAGCTGGCAGCTATCTATGACGGTGTCGTATACAACGACAGGCTGCGTGTCTGCTTTGATACCTGCCATACGCATGACAGCGGATATGATATTGTCCATGATTTTGACGGAGTGATCGATCGTTTTGACAAAGTGATTGGGAAAGACCAGATCGCGGTGTTTCATATCAATGACAGTAAAAATACCTGTGGTGCGTCAAAAGACCGTCATGCAAATATCGGAGATGGAGAGATTGGTTTTGATGCGATATATCAGATCGTTCATCATCCGGATTTTGCTGATATTCCTAAAATACTGGAAACGCCATATCTTGTGGATCCGCAAGACGCGAAGAAGAAATATCCGCCTTACAAAGAAGAGATTGAAAGGCTTAGGAAATAAGGTTCGAAGCAGGATGCAGGGGGTCAGACGATGGGAAAAAAGAAGAAAGAAAAGCAGAAGCGTCAGTCTATGCTGGGACAGGTGAAAAAAGCGCATCAAAAGACAGGGGAATCGAAGGGAAATTACGTATTTCAGCTGATGGGAGCTTTTTTCTGCGACTTTTTTTACTATTTATGGCATATATTCAAATGGTTTGTTTTGACCGGATTGATTTTAACAGCGGCAGTATCGATTGTTTTGTTTGTTCGTTATGGGGACGATTACCGCTCTTTTGCGAAAGAAGCGGATGAGATTGTGGCAAACAGCAGGGCAGAGGATTTTCGTATGGATGAGGTTACGTATATTTATGGAGCGGATGGTTCGCAGCTGGCGGAGCTGTCGTCAGGAAACGGAAAATCCAGTTATTTAAAATATCAGGAAATCCCAAAACATGCTGTCAATGCATTTGTAGCAATTGAAGACCGCAGCTATTGGAGAAATATCGGGATTGATATGAAAGGTATTATACGTGTCGGGCTGGATTTTGTAATGTCCAGAGGAGATAGTATGGCAGGCGCAAGTACGATCACGCAGCAGTTGTCCCGTACCGTCTATCTGACAAGAGAACGATCTATCATACGAAAGATCAAAGAAATGATGGTATCCATTCGGCTGACACGAAAGTACAGTAAGCAGGATATTATAGAGTTTTATATTAATACGGCATGTTTCAGCAATGGCATCTATGGTCTAGAAGCAGCTTCAAAAGCATATTTTGGGAAGAGTGCGTCGGAGCTGTCATTGTCACAGATCGCTTACTTGTGTGCGATACCAAACCGGCCGGAATATTTTAATCCCTATAAACATCCGAAGCGGGCTGTAGAGCGCAGAGATAAAATTTTAAAAGATATGTATGAAGAAGGATATATATCGAAAAGCGCTTATACGGAAGCATGTAAGGAAAAGATGAAAGTGGAAAAACAGGTGGCTGAATTTAATAATTATGAGACGACGTATGCCGTATACTGTGCGGTAGAATATTTGATGAAGCTGCATGGATTTGAGTTCCGCTATCATTTCAGTGACGAAGCAGATTATAAAGCATATCAGGAATCTTATGAGGCAGCATACAATCTGGAAAAAACAAATTTGTATGCAAAAGGCTACACGATAACGACCAGTCTGCGTTCCGATGCACAGCGTGCGATGCAGCAGGCGTTGGACAATAATCTGGCGTTTGCGACACAAACGAATCCGGAGACAAATGTATATGAGCTGCAGGGAGCAGTTACGGCGATTGACAATATGACCGGAAAAGTAATTGCGCTTGTCGGCGGTCGTTCCCAGGAAAATCTGAATAATGTATACAGCTTAAACCGCGCTTATCAAAGTTACCGCCAGCCGGGAAGCACATTTAAGCCGCTGGCCGTTTATACACCGGCGCTGATGTTTGGATATACGCCGGAGACGACCGTATATGATATTGATGTAAAAACGGCGCAGCAGCCGGGAGTAGACATTTCTGCTTTAAGAGGTACCGCAATGTCTCTGCGCAGCGCGGTTGAGCAGAGTAAAAATGGTGTGGCATATTCTGTGTTTTATGACATAAAACCGTCTTATGGGCTGGATTTTATTTCAGATATGAAGTTTGATAAAATTGTGCCGCAGGATTATACATTGTCAGCTGCATTGGGCGGGCTGACGTATGGAGCAACAACGGTGCAGATGGCAGGCGGGTATTGTACGCTTGCTAACCAGGGAGCATATCGGGATCCGACTTGTATTGTGTCATTAAAGGACAGCGATGGCAAAGAACTCTACGAAGAAGAAAAACCAAAACAGGTATATGATGCAGACGCATGTTCGGTCATGCTTGACATTTTAAAAGGCGTACTGACCGTCGGAACTGCAAAAAGCATGAAATGGAGCGAGTTTTCCGCACTTCCGGCAGCAGGTAAGACAGGCACGACGAACGGAAGCAAGGACGGATGGTTTTGCGGAGTAACGCCATACTATACGATCTCGGTCTGGGTCGGCTATGATACGCCAAAGACACTGGATAATCTGTATGGCGGGACATATCCGGCAGGAGTATGGAAAGATGCAATGCTGTATCTGACACAGGGTACAGGGGTGATTGACTTTAATTAAACAGTCCAATGGCATCTGAACGATACGGCTTTATAAAAAACAGTTGCAATTGCATTGGAAAGTAGCTTGCACATCTTTCCAATTTATGTCAAAATAGAGGAGCAGCTTTTTTTGTGGAAGCAGCAAATCAGATGATGATGGAGGTAGCAAAATGTATATTACATGTTTGGATCTGGAAGGCGTACTTGTACCGGAAATTTGGATTGCGTTTGCAAAAGCAACCGGTATTCCTGAATTAGAGAAGACGACAAGAGATGAGCCGGATTATGATAAGCTGATGAAGGGACGTCTGGAAATATTGAAAGACCATGGTCTTGGATTAACGGAAATTCAGGATACGATTGCAAAGATCGAGCCGCTTGCAGGCGCAAAGGAGTTTTTGGATGAACTGCGGTCGATGACGCAGGTCATTATTATCAGTGATACGTTTGAACAGTTTGCAAAGCCATTGATGAAAAAGCTTGGCTGGCCGACGATTTTTTGCAATTCCCTTGAAGTCGGAGCAAACGGACAGATTACCGGCTATCAAATGCGCGTGGAAAACTCGAAATACACGACGGTAAAAGCGCTGCAGTCGATTGGGTATGATACGATTGCCAGCGGGGACAGCTATAATGATCTGGGAATGATTCAGGCGAGTCAGGCCGGGTTTTTGTTTAAAAGTACAGAGCAGATCAAAGCGGATTATCCGCAGTTTGCGGCATATGAGACATATGAAGAGCTGCTTGGAGCCATTCGGGCGGTTATACAGGAAGAACCAACGTTAATGTAAAATACAATCTGAAATGAAATCAGAAAACAAGTGAAATAAAACGCAGAAAGGAAGTGAATCCGATTGCTTAAGACATTGGCTTCTTATATCAGGGAATTTAAAACAGACTCTCTCATGACGCCGGTATATATGATTTTTGAGGTTATTATGGAAATGCTGATTCCGCTTTTGATGGCGTCCATTATCGATGATGGAGTGGAAAAAAGCGATATTGGCCATATATATCTGATGGGAGCTTTTATGATTATCGCTGCGTTTGCAGGGCTGACCGCAGGTGTTATGGGCGGGAAATACGGTGCAAGAGCTTCGGCTGGATTTGCCAAAAATCTGCGCGAGGGGATGTTTGTAAATATACAGGGATATTCTTTTGAGAATATTGACAAATATTCTACGGCAGGACTTGTAACAAGGCTGACGACAGATGTGACGAATCTGCAGAATGCCTATCAGATGATTCTTCGTATGTGTGTTCGTGCACCGTTTTCGCTCATTATTGCAATGGTAATGTCATTTTTTATCTCGGCGAAACTGGCGACGGTTTATTTGGTAGCCGTGATTATACTGGGCGGATTTCTGGCAGTCATAACGGTGAACGCATACAAATATTTTAGCGCGGTATTTGAAAAATACGATGACCTGAATGCCAGTGTGCAGGAAAATATCGCGGCAATTCGAGTCGTGAAAGCATATGTCAGAGAAGACCATGAAATCAGTAAGTTTCAAAAAGCATGCGGGAATCTTTATCGGATGTTTATAAAAGCGGAAAGTATTGTAACTTATAATGCGCCTGCTATGATGCTTACCGTATTCAGCTGTATTTTAGGAATCAGCTGGCTGGGGGCAAAGCTGATCGTATCTACACATGCAGTGGAATTGCAGACAGGGGATTTAATGAGTCTGCTGGCTTATTGCATGAATATTCTGATGAGCCTGATGATGCTGTCCATGGCGTTTGTTATGATTACGATGAGTTCGGCAAGCGCAAGACGTATTGCGGAAGTGTTAAATGAAAAGAGTACGCTGCAAAATCCCGCGCAGCCTGATTTTTCGGTGCCGGACGGAAGTATCCGGTTTGAACATGTAGATTTTTGTTACCGCAGAGGTTCACAGATACAGGGCGCCGATACACAAAGTACGGATACGCAGGATACAGGCAGCGGACTTGTATTATCAGATATTAATCTGGAGATTCATTCCGGAGAGACGATTGGGATTATCGGTGGCACCGGAAGTTCAAAATCCAGTCTGGTGAATCTGATCAGCCGATTGTATGATGTGACAGAAGGCTGCGTCAAGGTAGGCGGAAAAGATGTCAGATCTTATGATATTGAAACGCTGCGCAACGAAGTATCGGTGGTACTGCAGAAAAATGTATTGTTTTCCGGTACGATTTATGACAATCTGCGCTGGGGCGATTTAAAAGCCAGCGAGGAGGAATGTAAACGGGCGTGCCGCCTTGCCTGTGCAGATGAATTTATCGAAGCAATGCCGGACGGATATCATACGTATATAGAACAGGGCGGTACGAATGTGTCGGGAGGACAAAAGCAGCGTCTTTGTATCGCAAGGGCATTGCTGAAAAAACCTAAAATATTGATTTTGGACGATTCTACCAGTGCGGTGGATACTGCTACGGATGCAAAAATCCGCAAGGCGTTTGCACAGGAAATCCCGGGAACGACGAAGCTGATTATCGCACAACGTATTTCTTCGGTTCAGCAGGCTGACCGGATTATTGTATTGGATCAGGGAAAGGTAGATGGATTCGGTACACATGAACAGCTGCTGCAAAATAATGAGATTTATCGCGAAGTCTATGAGTCGCAGACCGGCGGAGGCGGAGATTTTGACGAACACGGAGGTGATCATTGATGGCAGAAAAAGCAAAACCTGCGCATGGACCGGGCGTACATGGGAAACCGGGCAGAGGGCCGCGTGTGGAAAATCCAGGCAAGATAATCCGCAGGTTAATGGCGTATGTAATGCGTAAATATGCGTTTGCGGTAGTGATCGTAATGGCCTGTATCATTTATACAGCTTTTGCATCCGTTCAGGGAACGTTATTTATGCAAGAGCTGATCGATGGATATATTATGCCGCTTTTGGAAAGTGAATCACCGGATTTTAGTAATCTGCTTCATGCGATTACGCGTGTTGGAATCTATTATGGCTTTGCAATCATTGCCAGCTATGCACAGGCAAAGATTATGATCTATGTCAGTCAGGGCACGCTGAGGGATTTAAGAAATGATCTGTTTTCTCACATGGAAAAGCTGCCGATCCGGTATTTTGATACGCATGCCCATGGGGATATTATGTCTGTATATACAAATGATATCGATACTTTGCGTCAAATGATCAGCCAAAGTATTCCGCAGCTGTTTAATAGTGTAATTACTATTATAAGCGTATTGGGAAGTATGATATATTTAAGCATCCCGTTAACTGCGCTTACGTTATTTATGGTTGCGGTTATGTTATTTATGACGAAAAAGCTGGCGGGATTGAGCAGCAAATACTTTCTTGCGCAGCAGCAGGATTTGGGCAAGGTAAACGGTTATATTGAAGAAATGATGGAAGGTCAGAAAGTAGTAAAGGTCTTTTGCCATGAAGAAACGTCAATCAACGATTTTAAACAGTTAAATGATAAGCTGTTTGAAAGCGCCTATCAGGCGAACCGGTTTGCAAATATCTTAATGCCTGTCAATGCACAGCTGGGCAATGTCAGCTATGTATTTTGCGCAATTGTGGGCGGCATTCTGGCTATGAATGGCATCGGGGGTTTTACCATTGGCAAACTGGCCAGCTTTTTAACCTTTAACCGAAACTTTAATCAGCCGATTAATCAGGTCAGTATGCAGTTAAACGCGGTTGTTATGGCAATCGCAGGTGCGGAGCGTGTATTTCGGCTGTTAGATGAACAGACGGAAACAGACGAGGGATATGTCACGCTTGTAAATGCAAAAAAAGAAAATGGAAAGATTACAGAGGCGCCGGGAGGTGTGCGTACCGGGCTTTGGGCATGGAAGCATCCGCATCAGCAGGAAGGTACGGTTACTTATACAGAGCTGACCGGAGACGTTGTTTTTGATGATGTAGATTTTGGCTATGTGCCGGAAAAAATCGTGCTTCATAATGTGGATTTGTACGCGACGCCGGGTCAGAAAATTGCGTTTGTCGGCTCTACCGGAGCAGGAAAGACGACGATTACAAATCTGATTAATCGATTTTATGATATTCAGGACGGAAAGATCCGCTATGATGGTATCAACATTAATAAAATTAAAAAAGACGATCTGCGGCATTCTCTTGGAATCGTTTTGCAGGATACGCATTTATTTACGGCAACTGTCATGGAAAACATTCGTTACGGCAAGCTGGATGCGACAGACACCGAGGTCATGGCAGCTGCAAAGCTGGCAAACGCAGATGGATTTATCAGACATTTGCCGGATGGATATCAGACAATGCTGACCGGGGACGGAGCGAATCTCAGTCAGGGGCAGCGCCAGCTGTTGGCGATTGCGCGGGCAGCGATCGCAGACCCTCCGGTGCTTATTCTGGACGAGGCGACCAGCTCGATTGATACGCGAACAGAGAAAATCGTACAGGATGGTATGGATAAGCTGATGCGCGGCAGGACGACGTTTGTTATTGCACATCGTCTGTCTACGGTACGAAACAGTGATTGTATTATTGTACTGGAACAGGGACGTGTGATTGAACGCGGAAATCATGATAAACTGATGGAAGAACGCGGTAAATACTATCAGCTGTATACAGGAAATATTGTGTCCACATAGCGTCATCCGAATGAAATGCCAATTGTTTCAAAGATCCTGAAATAGCGTCCGGACAGTTGAAAACTGTTCGGAGCGCAGGATGTAACTTATATGTAACCTGGAATTTTGATATAGAGAAAGGGGCGGTGTCCATGTCAATCGAAGCATATCAGGCAGCCAACAAACTGGCACAGAAAGCATATCGTGCAGCAATGAATAAAGGTGAGTATCCATATCTGAGCGCGTTAGATGATTTTCTCCCATATGAACGTACTGCCGGAGAAAAATATATCGGAGTGATAGAAATTCCGCTGTATCTTGTCGCAGGCACAAAGACTGCAGGCAGACAGAATTCTTTTGCAAATAACTTTATGCCCCTGTTAGACGTAGAGACAGAATTTGCCTATAAATGGTCAGATCTGTATGACTCGCAGCTGACGGAGGGGATTCGGGATCCGATTGTGGCATATGAATATATGCATCGTTTTTATGTAATGGAAGGAAATAAGCGCGTCAGTGTGTTAAAAAATCTGAACGCGGTAAAAATCAGCGCAAAAGTAACAAGAATCATTCCCAAAAAGACGGATGATCTGGAAAATAAAATATACTTTGAATTTATGGATTTTTATGATGATGCAAAAATCTATGATATTTGGTTTTCTAAAGAAGGATCTTATGCGAAGCTGTATAAAAATTACGGATATCAGCCGGGAGAAGCATGGACCGAAGAAAGCCGTACAGCGCTGCGCAGTGAGTTCTTAAACTTCCGTAAGATTTATAAAGCAAAGGGCGGCGATAAGATCAATATTACGTCCGGAGATGCATTTTTAGCTTATATTGAAATTTTTCCGGCATGGCAGCTGCAGTCTGGCACTGAAGATGAAATTAAAAGCAATCTGACCAAAATGTGGGATGAATTTGTGACGCTGGGCCAGAATGATTCGATGAAAATCGTTTTGGAGCCGCATCAGAAGGAGAAACCGGCGCCTGCTCTGTCCATATTGAATCGTATTTTAAATGATACGCCAAAGCAGTTAAAAATTGCGTTTATTTTTGAAAAGTCTGTTGTAAATTCTGCTTGGAATTATGCGCATGAAATGGGGCGGATTCACTTAGAGCAGGTATTTGGCAAGCGGATTAAAACATCGATTTATGAACATGCTGAATTCACGAACAATTCAGAAGATATTATAGAAGCGGCGATTGAAGACGGCAATCAGATTATTTTTACAGTTCCGGCTCAGCTTGCGAGTGCAAGTGTGAAAGCGGCAGTCAAGCATCCGGACATTAAAATACTGAACTGCTCTACAAACTCTAAATCACAGGCAATCCGTACGTATTACTGCCGTATGTATGAAAGTAAGTTTTTGCTTGGAGTGATCGCAGGTGCATTATCCGAGACAAATGAAGTGGGATATATGGCCGATTATCCGATTTACAGTACGATAGCGAATATCAATGCGTTTGCATTGGGCGCTCAGATGGTGAACCCTCGTGTGAAAGTACATCTGCGCTGGGGTTCTTTAAAAGAGTCCGAACAAAAGGACTGGCCGGAAGATGTACAGCTGATTTTTGATAAAGATATGATAAATCCGAAGTATCCTTCCAGAAAATACGGATTGTACCGCCAGCTTCCAGATGGCCAGATTGAAAACATTGCGACTTCAATCTGCCATTGGGGAAAAGTGTATGAGCTGATTATTCGCAGTATTTTGGAAAATACATGGAAAGAAGAAGTGGAAAAAAATAAAAATCGTGCTTTGAATTACTGGTGGGGAATTTCTTCCGGTGTATTAGAGATCGTATGTTCACAAAAGCTGCCGGACGGTACAAAGATACTGATTGATTTATTAACAGAACTCATCCGGCGCAGAGAATTCAGCCCGTTCCAGTTTACCTGGACAAAACAGGATGGGACAGTGACGAATGAAGCCGGGAAGCGTTTAGAGCCGGAAGAAATCTTTAAGATGAATTATCTGGCAAGTAATATAGAAGGAGGGATTCCTGAGCTGAGCGAACTTAAGGAAGAGGTGAAAGAGTTTGTCAGGCTGCAGGGGGGATTCTGATGAAAGTGTTACTATTAGCGGATGTAGAGTGCAAAGCGTTATGGGATTTTTACCGCAGGGAAGAGCTGGAAGGAATCGATCTGATTCTTTCCTGCGGTGATTTGAATGCAGAATATTTGTCGTTTCTGGCTACGATGGCATCGGTTCCGGTATTGTATGTACATGGAAATCATGATGCAAAATATAACGTCCGGGGGCCGGAAGGATGCATCTGCATTGATGATACCGTATATCATTATCATGGTCTGCGTATTTTGGGACTGGGAGGTTCGATGCGCTACAAAGACGATGATTGGCAGTTTACCGAAGAAGAAATGTGTAAAAGAGTAAAAAAAATGCGTTTTCCCATCTGGAAAAGCAGGGGATTTGATGTGCTGTTAACGCATGCCCCGGCAAAAGGACTGCATGACGGAGAAGATTTACCGCATCATGGATTTCATATTTTTAATGAATTGATGGACAAGTATGAACCGGATTATTTTATTCACGGACATGTGCATATGAATTATGGACGAGGCCATGTACGGGAAGATGAGCGAGGAAAAACGCGGGTGATTAATGCGTTTGAGAGGTATGTGATCGAGATACCGGATAAGTGAAAGTGTGGAAAAGAAACATTGGCTGTGCAGGCAATGTTTCTTTTTTTCGTTCATGCAATTTCAAAATAAAAGAAATACTAAATGAAAGAAAAAAATATAAATCTCATAAGGAAAAAACAAATTTTTATAAGGATGTATAAGAATGGCTAAACAGGGAGATGCTTTAGTAAGAATATTTAGCAGCTTGTAAAAGCAGAAGGATTTACATGATATGAAAAATGGGAAACAGCTATCCGGCACGAAACAGGCGGCAGCCCATAAGGCGCGGGTAAATAAACAGGATAAGTTTACAACAAAGGAAGAGGTGCATCCGGTATCTGTCCGGGTGAGCGAAAATAAAGAAATACTGCAGCAAATGTTAGGCAACAGCGCAGATATTAAAATGCGTGAGATGATATTAGGCAAAGACCGCGTGCGGTGTCTGGCAGCTTATATAGAGATTACGGCAGGTTCGCTTGCTTTTGAGAATTCGCTTGTCGGGCGACTGTTAAATGATCTGTCGCACCTGCCGGCAGAGCAGATTTATGAATCGCTGGCGGATAATGGGCAGGGGCTTTGCGATGTAACGCCTTTTGAGAATATCGAAGATGCGGTGCAGTTTGGAATGCTGACCGGAGATGTGATTTTATTTATCGACGGATTTGCGAGCGCCTTGAAAATACCGGATAAAGGCTATCCGAATATGGGGGTGACAAAGCCGGAGTCTGAAAAAGTAATCCGTGGCTCCCAGGAGGGATTTGCCGATTCGGTAAAAGTCAATACTGCTTTGATACGTAAGCGTATCCGCTCAACAAAAGTACGTGTAAAAGAGGTAAAAGCAGGCGTTTATTCTCATACGAACATAGATCTGATTTATATGGAAGGGCTTGTGTATCCGGACCTGTTAGAAGAGATCGAGCGTCGTCTGGATTCTTTTACGATTGACGGCGTTTTGGACAGCGGGACGATTGAGCAGCTGGCAGAGGACGAATGGTATTCTCCGTTTCCACAGTTTCAGTCGACACAGCGGCCGGACAGAGCTGCGATTGCAGTCATGGAGGGAAGGGTTGTTTTGTTATGTGACAATTCACCGGCTGCTTTGATTCTTCCGACGGATTTTAATTCGATGTTAAAGACGAGCGACGACTATTATAATCGGTTTCAGATTGCGTCATTGGAGCGGTTTATTCGGTATGCATCAGCGGTAATGGCGCTTGCGCTTCCTGCGTTTTATCTGGCAGTAACAAATTTCCATACGCAGATATTGCCGACATCCCTGCTGCTGTCTTTTGCAGCGGCCAGACAGGGCGTGCCGTTTCCGGCAGTTGTGGAAGTGCTGCTGATGGAATTGTCTTTTGAGCTGCTGCGGGAGGCGGGAGTGCGTCTGCCGGGAGCGATGGGGAATACGATTGGCATTGTGGGAGGTTTGATTATCGGTCAGGCGGCGGTAGAAGCAAATCTTGTCAGTCCGATTGTCGTCATTGTCGTTGCATTTACAGCGCTTAGCTCGTTTGCAATACCCAATGAAGAGCTGGCGACCTCTTTTCGGATATTAAAATTTTATATGATCGCATTATCAGCTTGGCTTGGATTGTTTGGATTTTTGGCATCTGCATTAAGCATCTTGATTCATCTGGCGAAGCTGCGCAGTTTTGGTATTCCGTATCTGATGCCGTATGTAGGAGCTGAACTGAACGGATATGAAGATGAGCGGGACGCTCTGGTGCGTTATCCGCTGTTTCTGATGCGCAGGCGTCCGATTTATGCAAGGCGGATGGAGCGGTTAAGACTGATATTCGGCAGGAAAAAGAACAAAGGGAAGGAACGATAGGCGTGTTTTCCAGTAATGATAAAATATCGTCACGGCAGATAAAGAGATTGCTCGTATTTGATCTGTTCGGAGCAGGTTCCCTGCTGCTGCCTTCACAGCTGGCAAAATCGGGAAATGGCATTGGAATATGGAGCATTCTGGCAGGAATGGCATTTGCATGTATTTATTTATGGCTGCTCCATACATGCAGCAGCCGCACATCTTTAGATTATATGGAGTATTTAAAAACGGGATGGGGAAACTTTTTGTCCAGGCTGCTTTATTTATGCTATGCGATACTTAGTGTTTTTACCTGTGCCTGGGCGGCAAAGCTGCTTGCTGAGCTGGTATGCGACAGTCTGTTGGATGAACGGGAATTTGCTGCGGCTCTGCTTGTTATTTTGCTGCTGGCGTTTTATGGTGCGGTCTCAGGTATGGAGGCAAGAGCCAGAGTCTATGAATTATTGTTTTGGGCGTTGGTTGCGCCATTACTGGTCATGCTCCTGTTATGTGTCAGACAGGTGCAGGTGATCCAGTGGTTTCCGTTGTTTGGCGATGCGGAGCCGATCAGCTGGAGCTGGTTTTGGAGCGGAACATGGCAGTGTTTTGCGTCATTTTTGCCGTTGACGTTTCTGCTGTTTTTAATACCGCATGTACAGGACAAAAGAAAAGCCGGGCGCGCCGCGGCCTGTGCAGTTGTATGCAACGGGTTGGGGCTGGTTGTTATTTATTTGATTTTACTAGGTATTTTTGGAAGCGGCGCACTGGAAAAAGAGCAGTACCCGATCATTACACTGATGGGCATGGTAAAAATACCCGGCGATTTTATAAAAAGATTGGATGCTGTGATGGTCGGCGGATGGTTTTTTACATTATATGCACTGATTGGCACGACATTATATTATGGAATGGTCATTGCAAGACGGGCGCTTACGAAATGGAACGGTGCACAGCACAGCAAGGCAGACAGACGGGGAAAACAGATTTGGTTTCTTGTTATTACGGTGTTCATCTATGCGATTGCCTATGGGTTTCATCTGCTTCCGGATGTGCAGATGGCGGCTGTTAAGATTTTTTATCTGGCCGGAGTGCCTTTTGTAGTCTTGATTCCGGTTATTTCGCTGTTTTTGTGTAAAAAGGAAAAGGAGCTTTATGATGCAGAGTAAACGGATTTTGAAAATAGTTGAAGTTGTTTGCCTGTCTGTGTTTGCATTGTTTGTAAGCGGCTGCGGGGGTGCAGAATTGGAAAATAAAACATTTCCATTAGCAGTGCTGATCGCACAGGAGGATGGACAGCATAAAATCTGTTATTTAGCCCAGCAATTGTCCGAAGTGTCGAATGAACGTGCAGACGGAGGAAATATGACAGCAGCGAATGCATCAGGCAGCACGTATTATGAGACACACCAGTCGTTTGAAAAAAACAATCGCTGTCAGCTGGATATGACACATACAAAGGCTGTTATTTTCCAAAGAGGGTTTTTGGAAAGCAGCGCATTTCGGACATTTTTAGATACCGTACGCAGTGAAAATACGTATGCCAGAAATACGCTTGTTTACCTTTCGGACAGCAGTATGGAAGAAATGGCTGAATTGAACAACTCTCTGGAAGTCCCTTTAGGCAGTTATCTGGAACAGATGACAGAAAATGAACAGGAAGTGAATGAACGGGCATTTGTTACTTTGGGCGCATTGCTGAATGAACAGGCAAACGCCAGCCGTACACTGCTGATTCCGGTACTGGAAGTAAAACGGGATTTGCCGGTAATCAGTTCTTACGAAATTTTGCAGGGATTTGTGCCAAAAGGCAGGGCAGATGCAAAGGAAGCGCAGATATACTATTTGCTGGCCGGACAGCTTGAGCAGATGGATGTATTTTTAGATAAGGAAGAACAGGTAAAATTGCATTGCTTAGGCTGCAAACGTGAATTTTTGTCCGATCAGGAAAAGGTAATCGAACGGATATGGCTGACTGCAGAAGCAAAGCGTATCACAGGGAAAGCGTCTGAGGAACGGATAGAACGAATGCTGGAAAACAGAATGGAAGAAATATGCCGTACGGGTCTTGAGAAAAACGAAGCAGATTTAACGGACAGCAGCCGTTATCTGGCGATGTATGCGCCGGATATTTATCGGGTTTATGGGAAAAGGGCGGAAGAATACCGGAAAAACCTTATGTATGAGGTGCATGTACAGGTTCGGATGCTTTCCTGAGTGTAAACTGTTTTTATGAGAATTAATAATGATCGTTATTTAAGAGTGCCAAACAGTAATGGCGCTCTTTTGTAGTAAAATATTTTTTGACCGGAATTTTGAAAAAGGCAGCCGGTATCGACTGCCTTTTCTGTGAAGAGAATTACTGAAAAAAGTTTTCTCGAAAAGCGGATTATCTTGCTTTTTTAGTTTTCGTAATCTTGCCGGATGCGCTGCAATAATACAGCTTGTTTCCGACTTTTACCCATTTTTTCGTTACAATAGCTCCGGATTTTTTTGCGTAATATTTTGCGCCTTTCACGGTAAACAACCCGTTTGTGGCAAGCGCTCCGGATTTTTTTGCATAGATTTTGCTGCCGGATGCGGTACGCATGAACTGTCCCTTTGCCACAGCTCCGGATTTTTTCGCAAAATATTTTTTGCCTTTTGCGGAAAAGATCCGATTTGTGATGAGTTCGCCGGATTTTCTGGCATAGACCAGGTTGGCGGATGGCGTCGTATAAAATCCCTTTTTCGCGATCGCACAGTTTTTCTTTGCAAAATACTTTTTGCCGTCTACGGTAATGACTTTGTCTGAGGCAAGTATCCCGTTAGCGTATGCGTAGATCAGGCTTCCTTTTGCAGTAGTGCAAAATTCGCTTTTGGCTATGGCTCCGGAATCTTTTGCAAAATATTTATGGTCTCCAGACACGATAATTTCTTTTTCGGCAACCATGCCGGTTTGCTTTATGTAGTAGGTCGTTCCGTCTGTCGTATCTACAAAACCAGAGGTTCTTTTTTTGCCGTTGGAATCTGTGATGTACTTATGGCCATCAGGAGCCTTTACAATCGCATTGCGGATCAATTCTCCGTTTGCGTCTGTAAATGCACCGTCTTCATTTATGGAGGCAGCGTTTATAACGATATTTTTAAGTGGCTGGTCTGCTGGCTGCGGGAGCGGATCTGGGGAAGCATCCGGTTTGCTTCCGGAAGCGCCAGGGGTTCCTGTGGAAGACGGTGTGGATGGATACCAGCCGCCGGAGGAGCCGGAGCCACCGGAGGAACCGGAGCTGCTGCCTGGTTTTTGCGGCTGTCCGGACTGGTTGTCATCTTTTGCGTCAGATACAGGCTCAAATACAGGCTCCGTGACTTCCGCAGAGATTGCTTTGATATCGTCATAATATAACACACCCGAAATCATGCTGCCGTCTTCAGTAAAAGCTTCGTCCAGAGCATTCACCCAGAGACCAAAACCGGTAAGGCATTTGGCCGTTTCACTTGTAAGCGCTGTACCGGAACCGTTCAGCTTAAAGCAGCTGAATGGAAGTGTGACAAGAAGCGGCTGCTGTGCGTTGCGATATGCGTCATATTGATTTAAATATGCTTCATAGGCATTACTTCCTATTTTAATTTGTAAAACAGTCTTTTGATTCAGGCCGTCCGGCTTTACCCAGAACTGTAGCGCATTGCAGGAAGACCAGTCAGCTTCTTTTGTGATCTCTGTGCCGACATATCCGCCCTTTGGCATGGAGAAGCTAAGCTTTAACGCATATGACCCATTTGCGCTGTGCGCATCCTGAGAGATGGAAATGTTCAGGGTGGAGCCGGACTTTTTATTGGTCGCCCATTTGCCTGCCAGTAAGTTGTCAAAGCCAAGATAGGATTCAAAAGTATCAACAACCAGAGGGTCTTCTTTCGGTTCTGCAATATTGATAATCATCCATAGTTCCTGTAGTTTCCGGCCATCGGCATATAGCGCCAGTTTTCCGTCTGCAGCCGGATCCAACGACGCTGCCTGCTCTGCGGAAAGCGAAGCCGTATATGTCCGTTTGTCAGCTTCCTGCGTTGGGGACAGCTCGATGCTTTGACCGTTGACGCCGGACAGTACAAATTTCAAATCCGCTGTTTCGGCAGATAATTCTTTGGATAGCCTTGCCCGGATAGCCGTCGTGCCTGCAATTCTGCTGCCTTCAGCGGGAGCGGTAAAGTAACCGTCCAGAATGCCTCCGTCCGCGGCGGAAGTATTCGGCACAGGAATAGTGTTGCTGTATGCGGCATTCATTTGATCGGATGCAAATATACTGCGTTCATCATTATAAAATCGGATAAATCCGTCTAACATTTCATGTCCGTATAATGTTCCGTCCCCGTTGTCTTTGATAACGAATGGGGAATAGTAGTTCCCGGAAGTCGAATAATTGGACCAGAGCATGAAGTAGCAGCAGTTATACGCCGGATTTGCTGCCAGATTCAATATTTCACAGTACCAGTCTTTGCGTGGGTTGTCCTTTGCAAGCAGTGCGCAGCTGTCGCCGTTTGCAATGCCTGTTTCCGTTATGGCAAAAAGCTTGCCATGTTTTTTGGCAAAACCGCTGACCATCTGAATATTTTTTTCTAATTCCGTCTGGAAAGTGTAGTTTTCGTCTGCGGTTGGCCTGGAATCATAAGAGTCAAAACCAACCATATCTACGTATCCGTCGCCTGGGTAACGTTCCCCATATTCAGCTTCGGTTGCAGATTCTGTGCCGGGAGCGTATACGTAGATCAAATTATGGATACCCTTGATGTCACGCAAATACTCTACCGTGTATTTAAATACGCTTTTATAGGTCTCTGCGGAGCAGGCGCTTCCCCACCAGAACCATCCGCCGGTGTTTTCGTGCAGCGGGCGGAAGAGAATCGGAGCATCTACATATTGTGCGTATTCCGCGATCAAATCCAGATGCGCGGTAAATGCTTCGTTATATTTTTGGCCTGGCAGAATATTTTTCATACATTCGCCGCCGTCTACCTTGTAAGAGTCGCCGCCGCTGTAATCGTATTTTTCATAAGATTTCGAATAGCTGTCCGCATCTGCACGCAGCTTGGCATATGCGAAATTCGGCATATGGGAAGAGAGTGTGATGACTGCGCCTTCTTCTATTGATTTTTTAGAGAGGAGCGCTGCGGCCCGGACATCGTCCTGTACGGTGGAACCCGTCCATGATTCGCCCGGATATTGTTTGTCATATTTATCTTTAAAGCCGCTGAAAGATCCGCCGCAGTCATAGCCGTCAATTGCGGACAGGCTTCCGGTTACGTCTTTGGTGTCAGATGGAGACAGACCGACATAGCCAGCTTTTAGGGAAGTGTCTTCCATATGTCCATATATGACAGAATCGGATGTCCCGATGGCTTTTAAATATTGGTAAATTCGCTTTGTGGCGTCCGTTGCGTCTTTGTCAACCAGACTGGCGGCTGTTTCATATGGATAGTTGGAGCCATTGACCGTCAGTTTGTCAGCGTCAGCGGACAGATTCGTTTTGCTGTCAGCTCTTATTGTGGAAGTGACATACAGGTCTTCTTTTGTAAAACGAATATTATCTACGTAAACAGTGCCATGAAAATCTGTACTGGCGCCTACAATATTCAGCAGCATTTCCTTTGGAAACACGGTGGAGGTGTTGGCTTCTGCCAGGTCAAAGGTAAATGATACCTTTACATAGCCGCCGCCTGCGTCAGTTTTTTGCATATTATTGACATCTTTGGATTGTTCGATAAAAATCTGGTTTTCCGAGCTGCTGTTTTGTTCGGCAATCGGACGAATGACAAGGCTTCCTTTGCTCATATCTGAGGGTTTGTAGTAAAAATCAAGCGTCAATTTGTTGTAGTCACTGAAATCAAACCCTTTCTCAGCGGTTACGCTGACGCTGGAATTATGCCAGCCATCATTGGTCATCTTGCTGAAATCCAGGTCGGCGGCCAGCCGTTTGCTGTCAGAGTCATGCCATACAGCTTGCGTGACGCCGTCCGTCAGCCAGCTTCCGGGACCCCAGTTCTGGGCGCCGTCCGTAAATTCGTAAGATGGCAGAATCTTTTCGATTTGCACATTTTTGAATTTGATGTTGTCGATGTAAACGGTTCCGTTAAAATTTGTGGAATTGCCGTTTATCACAAGCATCAGTTCGTTTGGAAGGCCGCTGCTTGTGATCTTGGAAGTGTCCAGATCAAAATCAATGGTCGCTTTTGCGTAGCCGTCCGATCCGATTTCCATATTTTGGGATGCTTTGAAGGCATGGCTTCCGCTTAAAATATTTACCGTGTGGTTTTCGTCTGCGTATGCAACTGCGGACAGAGCCAGTTCGCCCGTTTGCAAATCCGATGGTTTGTAGTAAAAGTCCAATGACATTTATTCCATTCACCGAATATAAATCCCGGGGCGTTTTTTTTGCTGACGCTGGTATTTTGCCAATCCTTGTCAGACGCATTGCTGAAATCTAACGTTGCCGCAAGCTGCCCGCGTGTGGCATCATGAGAAACTATTTGTGTAACGCCGTTGTCAGAACTCAGCCAGCTTCCGGCAGCCCAGCCTTCGTCACTTTCTGCAAAATCATAGCAGTCTTTGAGCTGCTCAATCTGAGGGGTGGAGAAAGTAATCTTGCCAATATAAATTTTGCAGGATTGGTTTACCGGACAGTTATCATGGCCTTTGAATTCAAATTTGAGTCCGTTTACATTGCTGAGATTCTCCTTCAAATCAAAGCGTACAGTAGTTTTTGTCCAGCTGTCTTCTGTCAGCGAATCGCTGTTAATGTCTGAAGTCGTATCAGAGATATCAGGACATTGGATAAAGATATCTTTCAAGCTATCTGCAGTTGCATAATAAAAGTCCACTTCCATCTGGCGGTAGGCAGAAAAATCTAACTCTGTGCCGGATTTGTACGCAACAGCGGCGGTTTGCCAGCTGGAGTTCGTAAACGTAATGTCTGCTTCCAGCCAGTTTTTGTCAGACTTGTGAGATAAAGATACGGTTGGATCACTGCCAGAGCTGCCAGACCAGTCGGCAATCCCGGATGTAAAATCCAGAGTTTCAGAAATTGTTTCTGCCAAAGGCATGGGAGCATTTAATGGTCCTATGCTGTTGACCGGATTGTCAGGTGAAGCAGAATCTTCCTTTACCGGCCCTGTTAGATCGTCAGTTTTTACAAGGGGGGGGGTAAGATCAGATTCGATAGATTCGCTTGTCAGATTGGTTTGGGGTTCTGCGGGATCGGCACAATCTTCTGACGGAACAGAGATGTTTTCGTCGGAAGGATCCTGTGGCTCTGCGGTTTCTGCATAAGCAGGCATAGCTGAAACAGGCAGCGCAGAAAGACACATGGTTGCCGTAAGCAGTTGTGCAATAATTTTTTTAGCTTTTTTGTACTTCATATTATCCTCCTTTGTGAATTTATTACTGCAACTGTTAACTACCTGTATTATATTGAAAATATATATAATAGTCAATTAAACATATGTAATTCATAAATATTTGTTTAAAATTACTTTAAAAACACATATTTAGCTTAAAAACAAATATAAAAACTGTAAAAAATAACCTAAATAAACTAAAAATAAAGTAAAATAAATTAAATAAGTAGAACTTTCAATTTGGTTGAACAATAATTCAAAAGGAGTAGAACCATAACGTGTATTCTTGGAAATTGTTGAAAATAAAAGAAATTCTGTTATAATAATTTTTAGATCGGAGGTATTTATGAATTTAAAGATACAGAGACAATCGCCGTTGCAGTACCCAGGTGCAGGATTGTTTCAACAAAATAGAAAAGGAGCAAAATCATGACAAAGGACATACTCTTAAAAATCAGCGGCATGCAGTTTACAGCAGACAACAGTGATCCAAATGAACCCGAACCGGTTGAGATTATAGCTCCGGGTGAATATTACTTTAAAAACGGAAAACACTATATTATATACGACGAAGTGATGGAAGGCTTTGACAGTGTAACAAAAAATGTATTAAAGCTGCAGGATGATTCTCTGGAAATTACAAAACGAGGCAGTTCGAACGTACATATGGTGTTTGAAAAAGATAAAAAGAATATGACCTGTTATACGACGCCGTTTGGCAGCCTGATGATGGGAATTGATGCGCATAGTATTTCGATCGAAGAATCTGAAGAGGAAATACGCGCTCAAATTGAATATGCACTGGATATTAACTATGAACATCTGGCGGATTGTACGATTCATCTGCGTGTACAGTCAAAAGAGCAGAGCAGTTTTCGCCTGGACAGCTGAGCGGCAAATACGCACACCTGCCAAAACGGCTATGATTGGATAACAGATGAGCTTCCATCTTCAATCATACGGTATCCGACGCCGATTTCTGTGAAAATGTATTCAGGCTGTCCCGGATTTTTTTCCAGTTTTCGGCGGATATTTGCCATATTGACGCGCAGAATTTTGTTGTCGTCATCGACAAACGGTCCCCAGACATTTTGCATAATAGTACGGTAAGTCAGTACTTTCCCGGAGTTTTGTGCCAGATAAGTGACAATCCGATATTCTATAGGCGTTAAGTGGAGCTGTTTACCGCCAAGTAAAACAAGATGTTTATCAAAGTCAATATGCACGCGGAGATTACAATGATCGGACTGTTAGACCATGCTCTGACTTGCCGGATAATATCCATTCCGTCCATATCGGGCAGACCCAGATCAAGCAGTATAACATCCGGGCAGCGGGAAGCGATGACGGATAAGCCTTCTTTGCCGCAGAAACTATGCATTACATGATATCCGTGTCCGGTCAGTATTTTATTCATAAAATTGCTGATATTTTTTTCATCTTCTATGATTAATATCGTAAACTGGTGATTCATATGGAGTCCTTTCCCTGCTGTTCCATGGGCAGTGTAAATATAAATGCAGCGCCTTGGGCATGATTTTTGGCAGTAATGGTTCCGCTATGGGCGATTACAATGGTCTTGCAGATACTAAGACCAATGCCCATGCCTTTCCTGCTGTCAGCCGAACTTGCAGCGCCGCAGGCGCTGCCGTCAAATATAGTGTGTACAAGATCTTCAGAAATACCTATGCCGAAGTCAATAATTTCGAATCTTACCGTTTCCGGCTCCAGAGAAACCTGAAGGCGGACCGGACAGCTGCTTTTGGAGTGGACGATAGCATTTTCCAGCAGATTCATAATGACTTGTTCGATTAAAATCGCATCCATGGGAATCATAATAAAATCATCTGGCAGCTGAACTTCTATCTTTGCTTGCGGAATTCGTTTTTTTAATCGGGCAACGGATTCGGATACGACTTCTTCTACAACTTCCATTGACTTTTTTACACGTGCGTCAGCCCCTTGGATACGGGTGATGGATAACAGGTTTTCCACCATGTTCAGCAGCCATCCGGAGTCATCATAAATATGGCTGAGTGTTTCGTATAAATCTGCATTGTTTTGTATGGCAGTGTTTTCACGCAATGCGGCGACGGAGCCGATAATGCTTGTCAGAGGCGTACGCAGATCGTGAGAAACGGCGCGCAGCAGATTCGCGCGCATTTTTTCTTTTTCAGCCTCAGCAAGCGCTTCTGCCTGTCGTTTCAGATGCGAAGTGAGCGTACTGATAATCAGTGCAATTGCCAGCATGACAAGAAAAGTAACCGGATAACCCGAGAGTGTAAAGTTTAATTTAAAATGTGGATAAGTGAAAAAATAGTTAATGAATACTACGCAAAAAAGAGCGGCAGCAACGCCGAATCGGTAACCTTTTGTATAACGGGCAATAATCACCAGGGCAAAAACATAAAATAAAGCAATATTTGCAGAGCCGGAAGGCACATAAAAGAAAAAAAGGAACGAACACAATGTCGCAGCGGACATCATGAGTATTGTCAGTATGGCAGGGTGTTCTTTGAAAAAAGACAGCAGTTGTTTCATCTTGCAGTTCTCCTGTTTTCATGCAGAATCGTTTGGGAATCCGCCAAGTCAATGACATTGGGTGTGAAAGTGACTATTTTCCTACCATAATATAAGTTTAGAAAAACTGCAAGTGAAAATGTGCTAAGATTTTGTTAAAATATCGGTAGTATTAGTCCCAGAAGGAACATCCGAGATGAAACATTCGATAAACTTTCCAAATGAGCACTGCAATCAGACCGACAAATAAGTAAAGAAGAACGATTACAGAGAAAGCGCCGCCAATCAAAAGAGCAGCCATGCTTAACAGATTCATAAATTCACCTCAATTCTATTTGAACATGCCGGTTTATTTTCCATAAGTATCGTAAAAATTCCAGATACAGACGCTTATTACAATAATTACGCTTATAACTACGATTATGGTATCCATAAATACCTCCTTTTTTATGTAGTGAAAATTTGAAACAGCTGCATAATTAAAAATTCCGGTGCGTGTATCATAACGTAAAATGGCTGGGGAGAAAATAGATTTCAGGTAATCTTAGCGGGTTTTTAACGTTGAGAATAGAGGAAAGCTTCCATTAAAAAAGCGCAATAAAAAACGATATCTCAGCAAATGATGAAGTTTGCTGAGATATCGTTTTTAGAAAATGTAATATGTTATTGATAGATTTTATCTATATGATTTCTATATGATTTATATATGATTTCTATATTATTTTTTATGTTATTTCTATATTATTTTTATGTTGCTTCTTTGTTACTTTTTTTTGCGTGAAGAAGGTTTTTGGCTTTCCTGCTGTGCCTGCAGGCTTTTTGCTTTTTCCTGAATCCGCTGCGCAAATTTCTTCTTCTTCGGTTTTTCCGGCTTTTCTAATGGTTTTCGCAGACCCTTTACTCCTGTGATGTACAGGCCGCTTGCGGTAACGCGGACTTCCTTTTTCAGCGGGATGTCGTCGAATACTGCGGCATCACACAAAAAGGTTTGAATCCTTGGCCCGACTTTTGCTTTGACAATCGGCACTTTTTGGCGGCGAAGGAGCTTTGGCGTTTGTTCGTATACGATAGGGGGAAGGCCGGCCTCTTTCAGTTTCATTTTTTTCTTATCTATGATGAGCATAGGGATTGTCTGAGAAGCAGCTTCCATCTGCCGGTCTGACTCGTCTTTTTTCTTTTGAAGCCTTTTCCCCAGAAAATAAAGGGCGATCAATACTGCTAACAGTATGACGATAATGACAAGTAAAACGATCTGCCAGGTTTTCACGTGGTTTTCCTCCTCTGGTTCATTTCTAGACTGTAACGAATTATAGCATTATTTTATATATAAAGCAATAAAAACTTTAAATTTTCACAATTGTGTGTTATTGTAAAAAGAAGTGATTAAAAATTTTAAGAAGGGATGAAAATGTGATGAAAAAGAAAGTCATAATGATTTTGCTCGCTGCTGTGCTTTCCGTATCGGCAGGGGCATGTGGAAAAGAGAATCAAAAAGACAGCCAGTCAGATACACAGGCAGATGATAATCAGACAGATACAAAAGATGAAAAACAGGATGCAAAGGAAGAAACGTCAAAGGCAGACCAGGTTTCCTATGATATTAAAAAGAGCGTGACACTGGGGGACTATATAGGACTTAAAGTGTCGCTGCCGAATGAGTATAAAGTGACAAAAGAACAGGTGGAAGATTATGCGCTTAGTATGGCGCAGTATAACGCACAGCCGGTTTACAAAGATACGAATAAGAAAACTGTCGAAGAGGGCGATACGGTAAATATTGATTATGAAGGAAAAAAAGATGGGGAAGCCTTTGAGGGAGGCACAGCCAAAGGGTATCATTTAAAGATCGGTTCTGATAATTTTATCGACGGATTTGAGGATGGGCTGATCGGCGCAAAGGTTGGACAGACGTTGGATTTGAATCTGACGTTTCCGGAAAATTACCCGAGTGCGGATCTGGCGGGCGCTGCAGTTGTATTTACAGTGAAGGTCAATAAGATTGTAGAAGAGGATCCGGATGCAAAGTTTGAGCTGAATGATGAATATGTACAGCAGTATTATCAGTGTGAGACGGTAGCGGAATATAAGAAAAAAGTGAAAAGCTATCTGGAAGCAGATAATAAGAAAAATAAAGAATTAGATACGAGGCAGGAAGTCATTCATAAGCTGCAGGAAAATTGTGAGGTAACGATACCGGACGAGCTGTTAGAAGCGCGTGTTGCGGATTCTATTGTCATATTTACCAATCGAAACTGCAGCGACGGCACTTCTTTGAAAGATTATCTGGCGTCAAATTACAATGGAATGACAGAGGAGGATTTTCAGTCGGATATTACCAATGAAGTACAGACAAACTTGAAAACAGAGCTGATTTTAGAGGCGATTGTAGAGAAGGAAGGACTCAAACTGGAAGAAGAAGCGTTTCAGGAATATGTGCAGCAGCAGATGGAAGCAAACGCGTATGAAACGGCAGAAGATTTTTATAAGGCAAATGGTGTCAATGTCAAGTCCGGGGAAGCTTATGAGCGGAAAGTATTTTTATGCAATCAGGCGCTTGATATGGTAGTTGAACAGGCGGAAATTAAGTATGGGGTTGCTCCGGAAGAGGAATAAATAAAACAGAAAGGGAAAAATGGAATTATGGAACTGACAAATATCAGAGAACTGTTTCGATCACAGCAGCAGTTTGCGGACAAAGAAGTAACGATCGGAGGATGGGTGCGCAGCAATCGCAAGTCAAAAGCATTTGGATTTATTGTGATGAACGACGGTACGTTTTTTGAACCGGTGCAGGTTGTTTATGGAGACGGGCTTGCCAACTTTGAGGAGATCGGTAAAATCAACGTTGGAGCAGCGCTTGTAATTACAGGTACGTTTGTTGCGACGCCGGATGCAAAACAGCCGTTTGAGATTCAGGCGAAAGAAATTCAGATTGAAGGAACGTCTTCGCCGGATTATCCGCTGCAGAAAAAAAGACATACGTTTGAGTATTTAAGAACGATTTCGCACTTAAGACCCAGAACAAATACGTTTGAAGCGGTATTCCGCGTACGCTCGCTGACCGCTTATGCTATCCACAAATTCTTTCAGGAGCGGGATTTTGTATATGTGCATACGCCAATTATTACCGGAAGCGACTGTGAAGGAGCCGGGGAGATGTTCCAGGTAACTTCGATGAATCTGAATGACCTTCCAAGGCTGGAAGACGGAAGTATTGATTATACGCAGGATTTTTTTGGAAAACCGACGAATCTTACGGTCAGCGGGCAGTTAAACGGGGAAACGTATGCGATGGCATTTAAAAATATCTATACGTTTGGGCCGACATTTCGAGCTGAAAATTCCAATACAACGAGACACGCAGCTGAATTTTGGATGATTGAGCCGGAAATCGCGTTTGCGGATCTGGAAGACGATATGATGCTGGCGGAGAGTATGCTGAAATATATTATCAGCTATGTACTGGAACATGCGCCGGAAGAAATGGCATTTTTTAATCAATTTGTGGACAAGGGTCTGATCGAACGTCTGGAGCATGTAAGAAATTCAGATTTTGCAAGAGTTTCTTATACGGAGGCGGTAAAGCTTCTGGAGAAAAACAATAGTAAATTTGATTATAAAGTGTCCTGGGGTGCGGATTTACAGACAGAGCATGAGCGTTATCTGACAGAAAAGGTATTTAAACGTCCGGTGTTTGTTTATGATTATCCGAAAGAAATTAAGGCGTTTTATATGAAGCTGAATGAAGATGAAAAGACAGTGGCAGCCGTAGACTGCCTGGTGCCTGGCATTGGTGAGATTATTGGCGGCAGCCAGCGTGAGGATGATTATGATAAATTGCTGTTAAGAATACAGGAATTAGGACTTCGAGAAGAAGATTATGCTTTTTATCTGGATTTGCGTAAATACGGGTCGGCAAGACATGCCGGATTCGGACTGGGCTTTGAGCGGTGTGTGATGTATTTAACGGGAATGCAAAATATCAGGGATGTTGTGCCGTTCCCTAGAACCGTAAATAACTGTGAGCTTTAATTTCGCATGGAAAGAGGATGCGGTTGATTGTTATGAAAGGCGGGAGCATTATTTTTAGATTTCGGATCTGCGGTGTGATAGCAGCTGCGGCCTTGTTGGCTGCAGCCGGCGGCTGTGGGGATGGAAAGCAGATAGAGAGAGAGCAGGCACATCGCAAGACCGGACTGGAGCGTATCGATCAGGGAGATTACGAAGGAGCTGTAAAAGCTTTTGACCAGGCGCTCCAGGAACGGGTTGGGATTGTATCGAACCTGGAGGAAGATATAAATTTTTATAAGGCTTATGCACAGATAGAGTCTGGAAAAAATGCGGATGCAATCGAGACATACAGTGCGATTATTGAATATGATAAGAAAAATGCGGACGCCTATTATTTACGCGGCTGTGCGTATATGAGCGCAGGACAGGCAGAGGATGCAGCCGCGGATTTTAAAAAGGCCGCGGATTATGAGAAAGATAATGGGCAGATGTATGCCGGCATTTATGAACAGCTTGTAATGGCCGGGCTTTTGGATGATGCGGCGGGATATTTGGAGCAGGGGCTTAAGATGAAAGGGGATAGTGCGGCTGCATGTTTATCCCGCGGCAGGCTCTATTTTATAAGCGGTGATTATGAAAAGGCGGAGTCCGAACTGAATGCTGCGCTTGACAAAAAAGAAGTGGCGGCAAATTTGTATTTAGGCAGAGTATTTCAGGCACAGGGCCGAAACGAAGACGCAAAGTCCTATTACGAAGCGTATCTGGAAGAAAATCCAAATGATTCCAAAGTATTATATGAGCTCGGACAGATAGCGTTTGAGAATGAAGATTATGAGCAGGCGATCTTATGGTTTGAGGAAGGGATGGCCTGTAAGAATGTAATGAATAAACGGGAGATTTGGGCCGGCAAGATTGCGGCTTTGGAATATATGGGCAATTTTGATTCTGCAAAGCAGGAGATGGAAGTGTATTTGGAGAGCTATCCGAATGACAGTGCAGCGCAGAGAGAATATTTATTTTTAAAAACAAGATAAGTGGAAAAATAGTTTTCCCTATGGTATAATAGCAGCATAGCTAATATGCGGAAAGGAATCAGAAATGACGCTTTTAATTAAAAACGGACGTGTGATAGATCCGGCTGCAAAGCAGGAGATGATGGCCGATGTACTGGTACAGGATGGAGTCATAGTGAAAATAATGCCGGAGATACAAGAAACGGCAGACCAGGAGATTGATGCTGGCGGGTGCTTCGTGATGCCGGGGTTTATAGATCTGCATGTACATCTGCGCGACCCGGGATTTGAACGCAAGGAAACAGTCGTTACCGGTGCGGCGGCAGCGGCGCATGGCGGTTATACGACAATTGTAGCTATGCCAAATACGAAACCGGTTGTGGATCATGCTGACGTTGTAAATTATGTGCATAACAAAGCGAAAAGTGTTACAAAAGTAAATATTTTGCAGGCGGGAGCGATTACAAAAAAGATGGAAGGGAGGCAGCTTGCAGATATTGAACAAATGGTTCAGGCAGGCAGCCCTGCAATCAGTGAAGACGGAAAATCGGTGATGAATGCATTTTTGCTGCAGGAAGCGATGAAACTGGCAAAGCGTTTGGATATACCGGTATTGTCCCATTGTGAAGATCAAAATCTGGTAAACGGCGGCGTGGTGAACGCGGATGATAATGCTAGAAAAAGTGAATTGCCGGGCATTACCAACAGCGTGGAAAATGTCATAATTATCCGTGATGTACAGCTGGCGAAAGAGACCGGAGCCAGGCTGCATTTATGTCATTGTTCGACAAAAGAAAGTGTAGAAATTGTCAGGATGGCAAAGGCAAGGGGCAATCGGGTGTCTGCGGAAGTATGTCCGCATCATTTTACACTTTGCTCGGATGATATGCCTTTTGGAGATACGAATTATAAAATGAATCCTCCGCTGCGCACGAGGGAAGATGTCGAGGCACTGCGTCAGGGACTCAAGGAAGATATTATCGATGTGATTGCAACGGATCATGCGCCTCACGCAAAAGAAGAAAAAAACGATTCTATGCTTCGCGCACCGTTTGGAATCGTCGGGCTGGAAACAGCGGCGGCGCTGACCTATTCAGAATTAGTGCTTGGCGGATATCTGACCGTTATGCAAATGGCTGAAAAGATGAGCTATCATCCGGCGCGTGTGCTCGGGATAGACAAAGGGAGCCTTCAGGAAGGCAAAACAGCCGATATCGTAATTTTTGATCCGGAAAAAACATATACGATCGATGCCGCAGGATTTGCTTCCAAAAGCAGAAATACGCCGTTCCATGGACGGCAGGTAACAGGAGCCGTCCGCGCGACAATTGCCGGCGGGGAAGTGATATACCAGGCAAGATAAAAGAAAGGTAATATTATAGCAGGAACTATCATATTGGAATCAGAAAGGAAATAAGGTAAGGGCATGATTAACAAGCTGGTAGAAAAAATTAAGAAAACGAAAGCGCCGATTGTTGTGGGATTAGATCCAATGCTTTCTTATGTGCCAAAGCATATCATTCAAAAATCTTATGAGGCGTATGGGGAGACGCTAAAAGGCGCCGCAGATGCTGTCTGGCAGTTCAATAAAGGCATTATAGACCATGTATATGATCTGATACCTGCAGTAAAACCGCAGATTGCGCTTTATGAGCAGCTGGGTGTCGAAGGGATGCAGGTGTTCCAAAAGACCATAGATTATTGCCATGAAAAAGATTTGGTTGTGATCGGAGATGTAAAACGCGGCGATATCGGTTCCACTTCTGCAGCTTATGCAACGGCTCATCTTGGTAAAGTAACAGTTGGCAGCAGGAAGTATTCAGCATTTAACGAGGATTTTGCAACAGTAAATCCATATTTTGGAATAGATGGCGTTCAGCCGTTTTTGGATGTCTGCAAGCAGGAACAGAAAGGATTGTTTATTCTTGTGAAAACTTCCAATCCATCCAGCGGAGAATTTCAGGATCGTTTGATAGACGGCAGACCGCTCTATGAATATGTAGGAGAAAAAGTTGCTGAGTGGGGAGCGCAGCATATGGGAGAAGACTACAGTTATATTGGAGCAGTCGTAGGCGCTACGTATCCGCAGGCTGGAAAGATGATGCGCAAAGTAATGCCAAAGACACTGATTCTTGTACCGGGTTATGGTGCGCAGGGCGGAAAGGGCGCAGATCTGGTACATTATTTTAACGAAGACGGGCTGGGAGCGATTGTGAATTCTTCCAGAGGCATTATAGCAGCTTATAAGCAGGAACAGTATGCGCGGTTTTCACCTGAAAACTATGCAGATGCGTCCAGACAGGCAGTGCTTGATATGATTGCGGATATTAACGGGGCATTGCAGGAAGCAAAATAAATAAGGAGGGGGGTGCATAAAATGACCCGGAAGTTTAAAGAAGAAGCTGTAATTATCAGACAGGAGGAGATTGCGACAGATATTTATAGTATGTGGCTGCATACGGACAGAATCGCGCAAGCGGCACAAGCAGGCCAGTTTGTCGGCGTATACTGCAGGGACGGGAGCAGGTTTTTGCCAAGGCCGATCAGTATTTGTGAGATTGATAAAGACGATCAGGCAATTCGTATTGTTTACCGCATAGCAGGAAAAGGGACGGATGAGTTTTCTTATATGCGTACCGGTATGCCGTTATATGTGATCGGGCCGCTTGGGACAGGTTATCCGAAGAAACAGGAAAAAGCGTTTTTAATCGGCGGAGGGATAGGGATTCCTCCATTGCTGCAGCTGGCGAAAGAGTTGTCTTGTGAAAAAGAGATTGTATTAGGTTATCAGAACCGGCAGATATTTTTAAGCGATCAGTTTGAGCTATGCGGGAATGTCCATATCGCAACAGAAGACGGCTCCGTCGGTACAAGGGGCAATGTTCTGGACGTAATCCGGGATAAACAGCTTCAGGCTGATGTGATCTATGCATGTGGGCCGATGCCGATGCTGCGGGCGCTGAAACAGTATGCACAGGAAAATGGAATCGAATGCTGGATTTCGCTGGAGGAGCGGATGGCCTGCGGGGTAGGCGCATGTCTGGGGTGTGTCTGCAAGTCGAAGCATAAAGATGAGCATTCGCAGGTAAAATATAAAAGAATCTGTACAGAGGGGCCCGTGTTTGATGCGCAGGAGGTGGATATCTGATGAATACAAAAGTAAATATTGCAGGAATTACATTTAAAAATCCAATCCTGACAGCATCAGGGACATTTGGTTCGGGGCAGGAATATGCACAGTTTATAGATCTGAACTGTCTGGGCGGCGTGATTACAAAAGGAGTGGCAAACGTGCCGTGGGAAGGGAATCCGACGCCAAGAGTCGCAGAGGTGTATGGCGGTATGTTAAATGCGATTGGTCTGCAGAATCCGGGTGTAGACGTTTTCATTAAAAGGGATATCCCTTTTTTGCGGCAGTTCGATACAAGAATTATTGTCAATGTGTGCGGAAGAAGCGTATATGATTATCTGGAAGTCGTAGAGCGGCTTAATGACCAGCCTGTGAGTATGCTGGAGATCAATATTTCCTGCCCGAATGTAAAAGAAGGCGGCATTGCATTTGGACAGGCTCCGAATATGGCTGCGCATATTACGAAGGAAATACGAAAAAAATCTACGCATCCGATTGTTGTAAAGCTGAGTCCGAATGTCACGAATATTGCAGAAATGGCAAAGGCGGTAGAAGCTGCGGGCGCGGACGCCATATCTTTGATTAATACGTTGACCGGAATGAAGATTGATGTAAAATCCCGTAAGTTTGCGTTGGCAAATAAAACAGGCGGATTGTCAGGTCCGGCGATTCATCCGATCGCAGTGCGCATGGTCTATGAGGCAGCGCATGCGGTAGATATCCCAATTATTGGAATGGGCGGGGTTATGAATGCAGAGGATGCATTGGAGCTGATGTTAGCGGGAGCAACAGCTGTAGCAGTTGGAACAGCGAATTTTGCAAATCCAACAGCAACGGTGGACATTATCAACGATATCCGTCAGTATATGGTAACAGAAAGAGTACAGGATATTCATGAACTGATCGGTGCGGTGTGTGAATAAATTGGAAGGAATTATAAAATATGATAAGCGGATCATATTTGAAAGTGGATGCTGTAATACGTGAAGTCAAAAAGGCGCTGGCTGGGAAAGACGACTGCATTTTAAAAGTATTTGCGGCAATTCTGGCAGGCGGGCATATTTTGATTGAAGATGTGCCGGGCGTTGGAAAGACGACTCTTGCGGTTGCTTTTTCGAAGGCAATGGCGCTGGATAACCACAGAGTGCAGTTTACGCCGGATGTTATGCCTTCTGATATTCTGGGTTTTAATATGTACCGGAAAGAAACAGGCAGATTTGTTTTTTATCCTGGGACTGTGATGTGCAATCTGTTTTTGGCAGATGAGATTAACCGTACTTCACCGAAAACCCAGTCTGCGCTGCTGGAAGTGATGGAGGAAGGCAAGGTGACGGTAGATGGCGTGAGCAGGGAGGTGCCAAAACCGTTTATCGTTATGGCTACGCAGAATCCGAAAGGAAGCGCCGGCACACAGCTGTTGCCAGAGGCTCAGCTGGATCGTTTTATGATTTGTATGAGTATGGGGTATCCGGATGAGAGCAGTGAAGTTGCCATTGCAAAAGGAAAGAGCGTGCATTCCGGGGAAGTAGAGTGTGTGCTGCGTGCAGACGAGCTGATGCAGCTTCAGGACGAAGCGGAACAGGTGCATATGCACGAAAATCTTTATCGTTATATTGTGCATCTGTCGCAGGCAACGAGAGACAATGCTTATATTGAACTGGGCATCAGCCCGAGAGGATCGATTGCGTGTACAAAGATGGCGAAAGCATGGGCGTTTTTACATAACAGAAATTATGTAATACCTGAAGACATCGGGGCAGTCTTTTCTGAGACGGCGAAGCACCGGATTCTGTTAAATACAAAAGCACGAGTTACGCATGTGACGCCGGAAGCAGTAGTGGCGGAAGTTTTGGATCAGGTCAGGCAGCCGGTATCTTACAAATAAAAAGAAGGTGTATGCGGAAAGTGGTTGATTGGAAATGTTTCGTTTCATTGTGGGAATTTTGATGACAGGCGCTTTATGTTATATTTCGGTATTGTATAAGAGCGCTTCGCTTATGATGTTTGGCTATGCGGGTGCAGCGCTGCTTATTTTCGCCTGTCTGTTTTTAATATATCGCAGGTATACGATCCGGTGCAGCATCACGTTTCCAATCTCCATTGCAGAATGCGGCAAGCCATTGACGGTGCGTATTCTGTTGGAAAACGCCGGTGGTTTGCCGTGTATCAGATTTCGATGTCTGCTGGAACAAAAAAACCATTTTTTAAACCACAGACAGAAAGAGTGGCTTTGGGGCGGCCCGGCTGCAGCCGGAACTAACAGTTTTGATTATTCTCTTGTGATTGAAGATTTTGGCAGTTATGAAGTGATGCTCAAAAAGATACGTATTTATGATCTGACAGGGCTGTTTTATATTCACAAAACAGTAAAGTGCAAAGGGGCAGTGCAGGTGTTGCCGAAAATGCAGGAAATAGGGGTGCATTTATCCCAGGCAGCCGGAAATTTCTTTGGAGAATCGGAGGTTTATGATGATTTTCGGCCCGGGGATGACCGCAGTGAGTTATTTCAGATGCGGGAATTTCGCAGGGGGGATAAGATGCAGAGCATTCATTGGAAGTTGAGTGTGAAGCAGGATGAATTGCTTGTGAAAGAAGACAGTATGCCAAAAGCGTGTCCGGTTGTATTGTTTTTGGATTATAAAAATGAAAAACGAATCAGAGAAGAGCGGGTGAATGCGTATTTAGTTATTTTGGCAAGCATTTCTTTTTCATTGATGGATGTTGGATGCGCACATTATGCTGCATGGTATTCAAACAGGCGGGAAGATATTGTCCGGGTGCGCGTGGATGATGAAGAAAGCCTTTTTCTTTTTTTAAGCAGTTATTTAGACGAAACGTTTGAAAGACACGAAAAGGATCTGATACAGGTATACCGGGAAAAATACAGAGGAGAGAATTATCTGTATGCATTTGTATTAAATGAACGTCTGCAGCTATGGAAAAATGGGGAAAAGATTATGAAATTTCATTTGGAAGACTGGAAAAAGGAGCTGGAAGAGCTGGAAATCGTATTATAAGAAAGATTTGAATGAAAAGGCAGGTAGAAAGATGCGCAAATACACAATGCAGCAGGCACACAAATATCTGACGTCTGGCGCTCTCATGCGGACCGGTTTTCTAAGCGTGATTACACTGCTTTGTTTTTTTTCATCGTTGATGATGGCACAGGATATCTTTCCGGGATGGTCATTATCTGCAAAAGCAGCCAGGTGGCTGTGTGGATCGGTTATTTTTACCGCTGTATTATATGAAATTGGAATCGGGGCAGTCCCATACAGATTGCGGATTTTGTGCCGCCTGGTGGTGTCTGCCATTTATGTTTTGGCAGGAACCGGCTATTGGAAAGAACATCGTATCGATCTGGAAGACGGAGCCTGTGCTTTGGCAACGGAATACTTTGAAAAATTTAACAGTCATTTGAAAACATCGATTTCTATCTGGAGAGGCAAGGAGGAGTTTTTGGGTCTTGCGCTTGCGTTCTGGGGACTTGCAATACTTTTCATGCTTATGATGATCGCGCAGCTTTTATGCAGACGTGGTGTTTTGCTGCTGCTTCCGGCTGCAGTTTTGGTTGCGGAGCTGACGATCGGATATATTCCACAATGGAAGGGAATGACATTGTTTTTTACTGCATTGCTGTTTGTACAGGCAGATGGAGGAAATGACAAAAAAGCCCTGCGCGTGCATATAGACGGACAGCAGCGGCACAGGCAGGCGTGGTATGTGCACTGGCTTTCGCCCATTTGTCTTGCGGGGATAGCCGTAATGATACTTTTTGGCAGTCATATGCTGTCAAATGCGACAGAAAACCGTCTGTTGGCTGCAGCGCCGAACGTACAGGCATTTCAGAAAAAGATAGAGAAGCATTTTTCGGATCTCTGGCTTGGCTATTTTACGCCGAGGCAGGAGCAGGTGAATAATCAGACGCCGCATTACACCGGAAAGGAAATGCTTCGGATTACAGCGTCAAGACGTCCGGCAGAAGATGTGCTGCTGAAAGGTTTTTGTGGTACAGATTATGAAAATGGAAGCTGGTACTGTGACAAACAGAAATTTTCCGATGTGTGCGCCATTGCGGGATATGGAGAAGAGACCGCAGCCAGAGAGCTTTTGCAGGCGCAATATGATTGGTATGCGCAAGGTGCGGAAAGAATTATGATGCAGTATGCGTTTGGCGGCAGATTTATGACGATGAAAACGGGAGAAAATACAAGGACAGACTATACGGTGGAGCATACAGGCGTCAGGAGCAGATACCTGTTTGCGCCTTATGCGATAGATCATAATCCAGATCCAAATGAGCAAAAGCGGGGAATTTTTCAAAATAAGAATCAGACAAACGAACAGCTGGTCAGCGATGTTGCAGTGCACAAATCCTTTTGGCAGGATACGTATACGTTTCATGGGTGGGACCATTTTACCGGCGGCATTGATATTGACACTGTTATACCGGAAGATAAAAAGCAGGTTTTTCAGTGGTATGGAAGGTTTGCGAAGAAAGTTTATCTGAATACCTCAGACCGTATTCCTTCGGTGAATGAATATTTGAGGGAAATGATGGATGAACAGGAATCCTATCGTCTGGATGAATTGGCGCGTTGGGATCTGAATGCGCAGGCGAACATAAATTGGATGATGTTGTTGCAATTACAGGAACGGTCTGATTTTATGGGGGATGCGTATGTACAGAATCTAATGCGTTTGCAGACGGCCTTAATATTATCAGCTACATTAAAAAAATATCAGACATACAGCATGGAGCTGGATCCGCTTCCGGAAGGGGAAGATCCGGTTCGTTATTTTTTAATGCAAAGCCGAAAAGGATATTGTGTGCATTTTGCAAGCGCTGCTGTTTTGCTGCTGCGGGAGCTGGGGGTTCCGGCCAGATATGCATCCGGTTACGTCGTAAGGCTGAGAGAATTTAAACAAAAAGGAGATGTTTTTACGGCATCCGTAAAAGACAGAAATGCACATGCATGGGTGGAGATCTATCTGGAACAGATCGGATGGATACCGATTGACGTTACTCCGGGGACAGCCTTTCAGCCGCAGCGCGCAGAGAGTGGTTCTGTGCAAAAAGCAGAAGATTCCGATACAGCCGAACAGGATACGCAGACCGACGTCACCGATACAGCAGCCGATAAGGACACACAGACGCAGACGGATACGGATGATACGCAGACCGATGAGAGTCAAATATCCGCACAGGATCAGGAAAACAGCCTGTGGGTAAGATATCGGCTTGTTTTTGCCGCAGTGGTGGCATTTACAAGCATTCTGGCTGTTTTTATGCTCTGTCGGAGCCTGCTGCGTCTATATGACAGGACGCCGCTGCGTGAGATTCATGCGGGAAAATATCGTGCCGCGGTCAGAAGAATCAATGGCAGGATCTACAATAGACTGTGTATTCGTACCAGAAGTCTGCATCAGAATTTGACAGATGCACAATATGAACAGATGTTGAAAACCGTATATCAGCATATTTTTATGGAAGACTGGACATATTTTATGCAGGTTGTCAGAGCGGCTGCTTATGCAAAAGAAGAAGTGCCTTTTGAAGATGCCATGTTTTGTTGGCAGATTTATTGTAATATAAGAAAAGGAAAGTTTTCATAAAAAAAGAGATAAGGGTTAAATGTTTATGGACATAAACCGATATAAAGAATGTGAGAGGTTATATGGGAAAAGAGACAACACCAAGCGAAACGGAATGGCTCGTCATGGAAGTCATCTGGAATTCGGGCGGAGATATTACAGCTTCAGAAATTATCCGGACATTAAAAGATTCATTGAAAGTGAGTGCAAGAACGATACGTGTGCTGATTAACCGTCTGCTTGCAAAAGGGGTCATACGCTATGAAGTCGATCAGAAGGATTCACGCGTATATCATTATTACGTAGTGAAATCAAAAGAAGAGTGTCTGGCAGAAAAGCAAGAGCGATTTGTGCGAAATTATTTTGGAGGTAATTCCACACTGGCAGTTGCGAGCTTTATTGAAAAAGCACATCTGAGTGACGAACAGTTTCAGGAATTGGAACTGCTTGTGGAGAAGATGAAAGAAGTAAGGAAAACAGACGATGAAATTTGAATGGTTTATACTGCTTTATAGTTTTATGAAGCTTGTGCGTATCATGTTGGCCGCAACGGTTTTGATGACTGCGGCGCTTGTAATCTGCAAAATTGCAGAGACAGGAAACTTGAGGTTTCATCTAACATTGTTTGGTCTTGTGCCTGTTTCCTGCTTTATGGGAAATTCAAAACTCTTTTTTACGGGAAGGCTGTTTTTGGTTACAAATTGGCTCCAGGGCAAATTAAATGTCCAGGCCGCGGTTTTTTATTTTCTGATGATAGGCATACTGGCGGTAAGGAAGATGTATTTACAAAGACGTCTGCACAAAAAGCTGCTGCTGATGCGGCGTATGATAGAGTTAGAAAAAGATACGGCGCTGCAGGACAGAGGACGAAACATACGTGTGTATTTGTCAAAAGAGTGCGGCAGTCCGTTTGCGGGCGGAATATGTAAGCCTTATATTGTTCTGCCGGAAACTTTTTATCATCAGTTATCAAAAGAACAGATTTCCGCAGTTTTGTATCACGAAGCGCTGCACATCCGACAGGGACATGTGCTTTTATTAAATATTTATGCATGGCTTAAGATCTTCTGGTGGATACATCCGCTTATTTATGTTCTGGAAGAAAAACTAAGAGAATATATGGAATACAGCAGTGATGAGGGGAGTGTGATACTCGGGCCGCTCAGTCCATATGAATATGCCAATGTTATATTAATGGCATTGCAGATGCAAAAGCAGACGGCATTTGTAAGAGAAGGCATTATTTCGTTTCAGGATCATCATTATGATGTATTAAAAAAACGGGTGAAACGGCTTTCAATGCTGACGCTGGATGACAGCGCATGCTGCAGGTATCAAAGGAAAAAGCGGTTGTCATTCATGCTTTCTGCTGCGGTTTGCCTTATGGCAGCTGTTACTGCGATTGGAACGTCTATGCCAAGGTATACAAAAATAGAAAAAGTTTCGGCATACGATGAAAAACTGCATCCGCTTACCTATGATCTGAAAAAAGAAGGATTTCATGTAGAAGCAGCAGATGATGAATTTTATATTAGCAGACGGGAAATGGAAAGGTTTTCTGAAAAATATCATTTGCAGGGAGGTTATGTCATTTTTAGCTATGATACGATTATGAAAGTTCCGGGAGTCGGGGGATTTGGACAGGCAGCAAGAGTCCGGGTCAAGGATCCGTCAGACGTTTTTTTAATGGCTCGCCAGGAGTGGATAGACCGGTTTAGAACTTTTGTGATGAAATATTTGATCTGATCCGTGATAATACTTGGTGCAATCATGGGAACAGGACGGCTTGCTTGAAATGTTATTTTGAAACAGTTCCTAAATATTTAGAGTGGGTGAACCAGAAAGGAGGGTCTGCTTATGAGTGTGAGTATACAGGCTTTGAATGTGATGCGATTTCCAGGTATGGGTGGATTAAAAAGCACGCAGGAAAGGCAGGAACGCCAGCAAGAATGCGCCAGTCAGGTAGAGTTTTTTGAAAAGCAGAAGGAAAATCTGAAAAATATGCAGTGTGCCAGTCTGGAAGATATTGAGAGAAAGCTGGATATGTTTCATTCTTATGAAGATCAGATTGCAGAAGCAAAAAAGCAATACAACAATAGCCAGATGAGTCATGTGCTCGATGAAGCCAGAGAAATCGGTGAGAAAATTGCTGAGGCTGCGGATAAGACGGCTCCGAAAACGCCGGAAGAGCGCGAAAAGGAAAGAGTCGAAGAAGCGCTCGGAACCGAAGAAGAGAACAAGGGGATGTTGTCCGAAATCATGGAGGAAATTACCGAAGTGGCGGACGAAATCCAGGAAGAACTGGAGGAGCAGCTGGAAGAAGAGCTTACGGAAGAATTACAAGGGGAAGAACTTGGAGAAGAGCTTACGGAAGAATTACAAGGAGAAGTTCTGGAAGAAGCACCCACGGAAGAATTACAAGGAGAAGCTCTGGAAGAAGGTCTTACGGAAAAATTACAAGGAGAAGCTCTGGAAGAAGGGCTCACGGAAGAAGCAGCCGGTGTCGGTGAAGAGGTGCAGGCAGTGGAAACGCTGACGGAAAAAACGCTTGCAGAAGCGGTCAAAGAGCATATAGAGCAGACAATGATCTTTCGGACAGCCGATCGCGGACAATATCCACATATTGATTACAGGTTGTAGCGCTGCCATTAGAAAAACCCACATGCATGCAGGAATGCGGACATGTGGGTTTTTGTTTGTCGTTAAAAATCTACTTCTGTATCATAATAACAGCATTTCAGCAGTTTTTCCATTTCTTCCTGGCTTGGCTGGCGCGGATTAGAGCCTGTGCAGGCATCTAATAAAGCGTTTGCCGCAATATCCGGCAGTCTCTCTAAGAAGACTTCTTCCGGTACAAAGCCCTGCTCAGCCGGATAGCTGTCCGGACCATAATTTTTAATACAGTGCGGGATCTTTAAGTCGTCGTTCATTTTTCTTAAATAGTTAATCAGCAGATTCACTTTTTCTTCTAAGGTGGAACCGCCTAATCCCATAAAGTCAGCAATGTCGCCATAGCGTTTTTTCGCTGTTTCATCTTTTGCATTAAATGCGATGACTTTTGGCAGATACATTGCGTTTGCCGCGCCATGGATAATGTGTGCGCCATAGTCAGCGAATGCTGCTCCGGTTTTATGTGCCATAGAATGTACGATTCCAAGCAATGCGTTAGAAAATGCCATACCAGCCAGACATTGCGCATTATGCATGGAAGCGCGTTTTTCCATATCTCCATTGTAAGAATCTACAAGATCATGCTGTATCATTTTAATGGAATGAAGTGCAAGCGGGTCTGTATAGTCGCAATTTGCGGTAGATACATAAGCTTCGATGGAATGGGTCATAGCGTCCATTCCGGTATGCGCTACCAGTTTTTGCGGCATTGTCTCAGCCAGATCCGGATCTACGATGGCAACGTCCGGTGTGATTTCAAAATCGGCAATCGGATATTTGATCCCTTTTTGATAATCGGTAATAATAGAAAAAGCAGTTACTTCGGTAGCTGTGCCGGATGTGGAAGAAATCGCGCAAAAATGCGCTTTTTTGCGCAGGCTTGGAATGCCGAATACTTTGCACATATCTTCAAAGGTAATGTCCGGGTATTCGTATTTAATCCACATTGCTTTTGCCGCGTCGATCGGAGAACCCCCGCCCATTGCGACAATCCAGTCCGGTTGGAAAGCAGCCATTGCTTCGGCGCCTTTCATAACCGTTTCTACTGATGGATCCGGTTCGATGCCTTCAAATATTTCTACTTCCATTCCGGCTTCTTTTAAGTACTGCTGTGCGCGGTCTAAAAAGCCAAAACGTTTCATCGAGCCGCCGCCGACGCAGATCATTGCACGACTGCCCTGAAAAGATTTTAATGCTTCCAGAGCGCCTTTGCCATGGTAAAGGTCACGTGGTAGTGTAAATCTTGCCATAGTATAAATACCTCCTGAGTGATTAATATGTATTTATTTACTATAACATAGAATTGGAAAAAAGTAACTGTTTTTTTGTTTCTTTTGCATCTTATTAAATATCTTTACGTAACAGTTCCATGCTTTACCTGAACTGTTACATTTTTACTGAGCTGTTCTCTCCATTGCTTTGGAGATTTTCCATATATATTTTTAAATGCTCTGGAAAAATGCAGCTGGTTTGGGTAACCAACAGCGTTTCCGATGTCATGGATGGAGAGATTTGTTGTACGAAGCAGCTGTATTGCTTTATTCATTCGATATGAAATTAGAAATTCCTGCGGGCTGACGCCTACGTTTTCTCGAAAAATTCTGCAAAGGTAATTACGATGAATTTTGCATGAGTCGGCGATATCTGCAATAGAAATATTGTTGTGGAAATTCTGGTCAATATATGCAAATGCCCATTCCAGATAATATCTGCTCATGCTGCTGCTTGCAGGTACGGTTCTGGATGCAGATGAACGTGTCAAGCAGTCTAAAAACATATAAAGATAGGACATCAGCTGAAAAGAAGATTCTTTTGGATGGTGCGCAATATACAGCATACATTCCAGCATGGTATCCGTACGGTTTTTATCTGAGCTGCGGTATACCGGATTGTTCATGCCAAGTCCGGACAGCATGATTGCTTCCTTTACCCGCATTCCATCAAACTCAATCCATGTGTATTCCCAGGGGTGTATTTCATCTGCCCAATAGGTGGTAATCTGCTGAGGAACGATGAGAAAACCCTGTCCGCTGCGTATGTGATATGTATGGTCGGCGCCGTTTTCATCTGTTGCCTGTAATGTACCGGAACCGGAGATAACATAATGAAACAGATAATGTGAACGAACATGTGGCCCAAACGAAGAAAGAGGGTCATTTTGTGCGTAGCCGAATTGGTACATGCACAAATCTATAAATCCCTGATCCAGTACGTGGAAAATATCATTCATTGTATGTCCTCCTGACAGTAATAAATTTTGTTTGTGACAAGTGTCATTTAAGCGGTGTTTTTATTATATATCACAATGCACACAAATGCTACTTTTTTTAAGAAAAATATTTCATTTTGATATATAACCTGCTTGCACAAGATATTCCAAAATCTGTTTTCTTCAAGTATAATTAATTTCAGCCTGATACAAGAAGGCATTAATTCAATAGAATTCGGCCGATTTCATGAACAATCTGATCAAATTGAATAGTAAAGTAAAAAATAAGGCAGTACCCCAAAATGTTTGATTTTGGCATATTCTGTGATTTTAAAGGAGGATTTTTTATGAAACATTGGTTAAAAAGAGGAGCAACGCTTGCACTTGCAAGTGCAATGTCACTTGGGTTGTGTGCCTGTGGCTCTAAAGGGGCATCTTCGGATAAAGGAAAGCTGGTGTTTTTGATCTGGGATCAAGGGCAAAAGGCTGGTATGGAAGCAATTGCAAAAGCTTATACAGAAAAACATCCGGATGTTAAAATCGAAGTACAGGCAACTGGCTGGGATGAATATTGGACAAAGTTGGAGGCGGCAGCAACGAGCAACTCTATGCCTGATATTTTCTGGATGCATTCGAATCAGATGTACAAATATGCAGACAGCGGGATTTTGGCAGACTGCTCCGACATTGTAAAAGAAACAGATTATTCTGATATTTCAGTTGCAAATGCGAAAGGCAGTGATGGAAAAACATATGGCGTGCCAAAAGATAAAGATCTTGTCCTCATGCTGTACAATAAAGATTTGTTTGACCAGGCAGAAGTGGCATATCCTGATGAAAACTGGACATGGGACGATCTTGAAGGCGCATCAGCTGAAATTTATGAAAAAACAGGAAAATATGGTTATATGGCTTATTCGCATGACCAGATCGGTTATTGGAATTTTGTATACCAAAACGGCGGAAAGATCTTGAGCGAAGACGGATCTTTAGCATCTTATACAGATCCGGCGACAGCAGATGCCATTAAATATTACATAGATATTCAAAAAAACGAATGGTGTCCGACACAGGAGCAATTTGCTAATACTGGAGCTGCAGAACTGTTTTTCTCAGGGGAAGGAGCGATGTATTTTGCCGGTAATTGGGATTTGGTGAATTTGTGTACAACATACGCAGACAGAAATGGAAAATGGGATGTTGCTCCGCTTCCGAAATGTCCTTCTCCGGCTTCCGGCAGTGGGCAGGCTGTGATTTCTAACAGCGTAAGCTATGCAACAGCTGCAAATGGTGCGAACAAAGAGCTCGCTATGCAGTTTTTGGAATTTCTTGGTTCCAAAGAGGGGCAGCAGATACAAGGAGAATCCGGTGTTGCTATTCCGGCCTATAACGGCCTGGAGGATACATGGGTGAAAACTTTTGCAGATAAGGGCTGGCAGATTAATGTGAATCAGGTAATTCCAATGTTTGATTACAGTGTCAAATATGTCAACAATCCCTCAAGACCATCCTGGGAACCAAAGGTAGAGCAAATCATGCTCGATATTTATGCAGGCAATTGTACCACGGATGAAGGAATTGCCAAGATGCAGACGACTGTAACTGATGCTATAGCAGAATATTAAAGGGAGGATTCTGATGAATAAGAAAAGAGGGTTTGATCAGGATCACAAATGGGGTTATTTAATGATAGCTCCGACGATTCTTGGTCTTTTGATTTTAAATGTATATCCTTTTTTACAGACAGTTATTTTAAGTTTTACGAATGCGAAAGCGTTTGGCAATTATCAGTTTGTAGGGCTTAAAAATTATATTCATATGTTTACGAGCGAAGAGTTTTTACGTGCAACGTGGAATACACTTTTATTTTGTATATTGACCGTTCCTATCGGAGTATTTTTAGCGCTTATTATTGCGATTTTGCTAAATGCAAAAATACGGGGCAAAGTTGTGTTTCGCGCTATTTTTTTCCTCCCGATGGTTGTTGCGCCTGCTGCTGTGGCAATGGTATGGAAATGGATGTTTAATTCTGAATATGGGATTATTAATACTATTTTTCATACTGATATTAACTGGATCACAAATCCAAATATTGTAATTATTACGGTTGCAATTGTTGCAATCTGGAGCGCTCTTGGATATGATGCGGTGCTGCTGCTTTCCGGCATTCAAAATATTTCCAAGAGCTATTATGAAGCAGCCAGCCTCGATGGATGTACAAAGCTGCAGCAGTTTCGTTATATTACAATGCCAATGGTGTCTCCAACATTGTTTGTTGTGCTGATTATGCGGTTGATGGCTTCTTTAAAAGTTTACGATCTGCTGTATATGATGGTTGGCGAAGGAAATCCGGCATTGAGTAAAGCACAGTCATTGATTTATCTGTTTTATCGGGAATCTTTTATATCCGGTAATCGAGGATATTCCTCAGCTATCGTCATCTGGACAGTTATATTAATAGGTATTGTAACTGCGCTTCAGTTTATCGGACAGAAAAAATGGGTTAATTATGAAGTATAGGAGGAAATTGCTATGAAACAAAAACAGAATACTACAACCATCGCGATTTACGCTGCATTAATTGCAGGTTCCATCCTTATGGTATTCCCGTTTGTCTGGATGTTGTTTACTTCTTTTAAGACAAATGCAGAAGTTATGCAGATACCGCCTACCATCTTGCCTTCCAGCTGGAATATGGACTCGTTTACAAAGGCGTTGGATCTGCTTCCGTTTACAAACCTTTACATCAATACGGCGCTTATGATTTTGCTGCGCGTTGTTTGTGCGGTTGTGTTTTGTTCAATGGCAGGTTATGCATTTGCCAAGCTGAATTTTCGAGGCAAAAATTTGCTGTTTACATTAATTATTGTTCAGCAGATGATACCAGGACAAATTTTTATTATCCCGCAGTATCAGATGATTGCGAAAATGGGAATGACGAATACAATGTTTTCACTTGTATTTCCGGGGATTGTAAGCGCATTTGGCACCTTTTTTCTGCGTCAGGCGTATTTGGGTATACCGGATGAGGTTGCAGAAGCCGCATATCTGGATGGCTGCAATCGCTGGCAGACGTTTACAAAGATTATGTTTCCGCTGACTCGTTCCTCTATTGCGGCGCTTTCGGTATTTACAGCTGTATTTGCTTATACGGATTTGATGTGGCCGCTTGTTGCAAATACGGACATTAAATCTACTACGCTTTCAGCAGGGCTTTCTAGTTTAAATGGACAGTTTAGTACCAATTATCCGGTATTAATGGCGGGTTCTCTGCTTGCAATGCTGCCGATGGTTGTTTTATATCTGATTTTCCAGAAACAGTTTATCGAAGGAGTAGCAATGACAGGAGGAAAATAAAGGTTTATGGAAATTATTTCATTACAGACGAAGCATACGACTTATCAGATGGGGGTTACAGAGCATGGGTTTTTGGTGCATTTATATTATGGCAAAAAAGTGGACTGTAATATGGACTATCTTATGACAGCTTATGACAGAGGATTTTCTATGAATCCATATGATGCAGGGGATGACAGAACTGTTTCTGCGGATGTATTGCCGTTGGAATATCCATGTTATGGAAACGGAGATTTTCGTACGCCGGCATTTAATATTAAGAGCAGCAGTGGTGTGCTGGGATGTGACCTGCGTTTTAGAAGTATGTCTCGAAGCAGTGGAAAATACAGCATTCCCGGACTTCCGGCAGTATATGCAGAGAATGCAGAAGCGAAAACAGTAGAAATTTTACTGCAGGATGAGTCTGCCGGCGTGGAGGTAATTTTAAAATACGGTATTTTAACGGAGTTGGATGTTATTACAAGAAGTGCGGTGATTAAAAATACAGGAAAGCAGCCACTTTTTCTGGAAAAAGCATACAGCGGGAATCTGGATTTTTTATGCGGAGATTATGATGTACTGCATTTTTATGGCAGACATGGCATGGAACGAAATTGTGAACGTCATACAGTTATCCATGGTATTCAAAGCTATGGGAGCAGACGGGGAATGAGCAGTCATCAGCACAATCCATTTGTTATCCTGGCAGGCAGGGGAACAAATGAGGATGATGGTTCTTGCTATGGAGTTTCTTTATTATATAGTGGGAATTTTAATTGTGAGGTGGAAAAAGATCAGTATCAGCAAATTCGCTTCGGCATAGGTATTCATAGTGAATTGTTTTCGTATCCATTACAGCCGGGGAATATATTTTATACACCGGAAGCGGCCTGTGCTTATACATCGGACGGACTTGGCGCTTTGTCCAGAATTTTTCATCATCTCATACGCAGCCATATTTGCCGCGGCATCTGGCAGAAAATTCCGCGTCCGGTACTGATTAATAACTGGGAAGCTACGTATCTGGATTTTACCGGTGATAAGATTGTGGGGATTGCGGAAAAAGCAGCTGCGCTTGGCGTGGAAATGATGGTGCTTGACGATGGATGGTTTGGAGACAGAGACAGTGACGATAGAGCTTTGGGTGATTGGACGGTAAATGAAAAAAAGCTTGGCGGCACCTTGCAAAGCCTTTCTAAACGGATTCATGACATGGGCATGAAATTCGGACTTTGGATAGAGCCGGAAATGATAAACGAAAACAGCCGGCTTTATCGGGAACACCCGGATTGGGCATTGGTGATTCCGGGACGAAAGCCTGTACGCGGCAGGAACCAGCTTGTGCTCGATTATTCCAGAAGAGAAATTGTGGATTATATTTTTGAAAGGATATCAGAGGTATTAGATTCCGCACAAATTGAATATATTAAAATGGACATGAATCGGGGACTCTCAGATTTGTTTAGCGCTTCTTTGCAGTATCAGAATGCCGGAAAAACGATGCATGATTATGTGCTTGGCGTATACCATTTCTTAGAACGCCTGATATCTCGTTATCCGAACCTGCTGATCGAGGGCTGTGCAGGCGGCGGAGGCAGATTTGATGCTGGGATGCTTTATTATACGCCTCAGATTTGGTGCAGTGATGATACAGATGCAATAGAACGTATTCGTATCCAGCATGGGACATCTTTTGGATATCCGATATCAGCTGTAGGATCACATGTTTCCGCGGTACCTAATGAGCAGACCGGACGTGTGACAGATATCCATACTCGTGCAGTTGTTGCAATGGCTGGCAGTTTTGGTTATGAACTGGATTTGAATCTGCTTTCCAAAGTGGAAATGGAAGCAATTAAAAAGCAGATTCAGGATTTTAAAAGATATTGGCATTTGATTCATAATGGCGACTATTATCGGCTGACGACACCGGGTATTGACACAGAGGTAGCGGCATGGAATTTTACAGCTCAGGATCAAAGTGAAGCGCTGTTAAATATCGTTTCACTGGACACGCACTGCAACAGTCCGGTGACTTATGTCAAATGCAAAGGACTGGATGGAAATGCACATTATCAGTTAGAGGGGACTTCTCAGCTCATTAGCGGAAATGCGCTGATGGAAATAGGAATTCCGGTACCAATTGTTTCAGGGGAGTATCATGCATGGCAAATGCACTTTATCAGGCTGTAGTATAAATGGAATTTATGAAAGAAACTGGAAGTTAATCATACGGTCAGCGCAGTAAATGTGCTGACCTGCCTGGAATGTTACATCAAACAACCAATTTATTTTATCGCATAGAAATAAATTGGTTGTTTTTTGTGCAATTTTAACAGTCAACTATTTGCTTCCCCCTGTTTCTGTTATATATATCAGCATATGCGGGATTTTCCGGAAAAACTCTTTTAAAACGAAAGTTTTTACGAAATCTCGGTAAAAACTATTGATTATCTGACTGTTTATGGATATAGTTATAGTAAAGGAGGTCACAAATTTCGATTTATTCAACCGTGTGGTAAAGTATGTTATTGAAAATGTGGGCAACTCCTTTTCCGCTAACGCGATTGTGAAGTGTCTGAAAAGCGAAGGGCGTTCTCTCATAAGCGCGAATCAGCGATTTGATGTGACGAATGGAGAATCACAGGGAAAGGTATCGGATTATAAATGAGAAGAGTAAGGCTGGAGCAGATAGAAATAAATCCATGCAAAATGTTGGAAGAAGTGTCTCTTCCGTTAGAGCGTGAAAACATGTTGGCCATGAGATTAAATACAGACCATGGAATGGTGAACAGCGATTCTTTATGTATGCCGGATTGGTCATTGCCGGACTGGCTTTTATGGGAACTTGTGACACATGCATTTAACCGCTATAACTTTGGGAAGGCATATGGCGCCTGCAGTATCCGATATGTGAGCAAGGAAGAATGGGAGGTGCGGGAGACGTATGTGGGCGCATTGTTTTGTAAGGTTTCCGCGTTTCTTGTATCGAAATTACCAGAGAGAATAGAATTGGTCGAGATACATTTGCAGGGGTTGACGGACTTCGGGCTTGCGATGGCGGACAGGATTATGGGAAATGAATCAGTCCCGGAAGAATGGAAAGAATTATACGGAAATCAAAAATATGCTTGCGATTGTAAAGATGACGCTGTTTTTCGTGTCTTCGCCTGCGAGGGAAATCTGCGAAAGCCATCTGCGGCAGTAGAGAGGGTTGTGGCTGCGGAGATGGTAAATTCTATGAATATATCTGCGCTGACATTGGATCAATGCACAGAAAATCCATTGATTCAATATTTGGCGGCCAAGAGGAGAAGCGTTTATATCTGGGTGGATGAATGGGAGAAAGGCAGCGGGATTTACGGGAAAGGATTATATTGGACATAAGAAAAGTGACGGGTGTCAATAATAAGGTTTATAAGTTTTTTGCGATTGTAGTATCGTTATGTATGATGTTTGCATTATCAATGACAGTATTAGCAGAAAAAACAAACTCCATCCGGCCAGAAATACAAAGAAAGTTTACCACTGACCAATATGCGGTATATAAATGGTTGGATTGAAAGCATAGTCCTTCGCCGTAAGGTGGAGGACTTTTTATATAATGAGGATAGAGCTTTGGAACAGTTAAAGAAAGCCAATATATATTTTATTGCAAATGCAGCACATACTTTTGGTTGGTAAATTTCATAGTATATGTTAAAATAAGATCAGTCAAAAAATGGAAATACAAGGATAGCAGGTCAGCTTATCAGAACTGTTGCCTGCGAGGAGGTTAAAGATGAAAAAAGAAGATTGGAAGAAAATATTTTATCAGTCGCTAACAGGATTTGTTTCTCTCGCCCTGGCGATCCTGCTCTTTTTTGCAATCAGGGAAATCGGACAGATCAAAAGTTCTTTTTTATGGCTGCTTGGCGTGTTAAAACCTGTGATTTACGGCGGCGTTATGGCGTATTTATTAAAGACGCCCTGCAATTTTCTGGAAAAAAAGATAGAGGCTCTGCTGCCGGATAAGCATAAGAAGCGGGCGAATGGATTAACGGTGCTGCTTGTCCTGATTTTGACGTTTTTGATTATTTACCTGCTGCTTAGTATGGTGATACCGGAAATGGTCAGCAGTACGATGCTGCTCATAAATGCGGTGCCGCAGAAAATGGATGAGTTTGCGAAATGGCTGACCGGGATGCTGGACGGGAATGAAGTGCTGCAAAGCTATGCAAATACGGCGATTATCAGTCTGGAGGACAAGCTGCAGGAATGGGCGAGAACCGACCTGCTGCCTACTATGCAGGGGATGATGGGCGGATTTGCGGATACTGTCGGATCCGTTGTAGGAGTACTGTATAATTTACTGATCGGAATCATTATTTGCATTTATTTGCTGCTTGGCCGCAAGACGTTTGCAAGACAGGGAATGGCAGTGCTTTATGCGGTGTTAAAAACAGAACGCGCGGATGCGGTGATGAAAGAACTGCGTTTTATAGACAAGACATTTGTTGGTTTTTTTGGAGGAAAGATACTGGACAGTGCGATCGTTGGACTGATTTGCTATGTTTTCTGCATTATTATGACTTTTACAATGGGATTTCCAAATGCAGTGCTGATTAGTGTGATTGTTGGGGTTACAAATGTGATACCATATTTCGGGCCTTATATCGGAGCGGTTCCATCCGCGCTGCTCGTACTGATTTCGGGCCCGGTAAATTGTATTATTTTTATTGTATTTATTATTATTTTGCAGCAGTTTGACGGAAATATTTTAGGCCCGGCACTGCTGGCAGACAGTGTGGGGCTGACCGGATTTTGGGTGCTGTTTTCTATTACGCTTTTCCAGGGATTTTTTGGATTTACAGGTATTTTGGTAGGCGTTCCGGTATTTGCGGTCATTTATGATATGATCCGCCGGTTTGTTGTAAAGGGGCTGCAAAAACACGGTAAGATGGAACTGCTGGAAGATTTGTCTGACGGCCATGAGAAAAAGAAGGAGACTTCGGATACAGATAAATAAGTATGAAATAAAAATTCAGACTTCATTGCAGGTGTTTTGATGCCGATAACTTGTATGATATTTTGCAGAATACATGCAGATGGATGGTAACAGTCTTATGGGTGATCTGAACGGTTACGATTGATTAAGAATGAAATAAAAAATTTGTCGCATTACCTTGTTTTTGGCAGTTTATACACGCATTTTATTAATAAGCAGAATATTACTGCAAAACGAAGGTAGCCAAAGAGCTGGTATTCTGTTAAAATAAAGTGCATAACAGATCAGGCATATTGCCTGGTCTGCTGTGAAAGTACAACAATCGGGTTTCTTGCATTCTGAAACATCGGATTCTGTTACGGTGAGCACAGCAGCATGTAACTGATAAAGACTGACGAATAGAAAGATACCCGGGAAGGAAGGTAGAAAAAATGAGAAAGCAGAAGTCGGCAGCAAAGTCTGCACTAATTATTATGGTCATCTCGCTATGTTTTTTGCTGATCGCACTCCTGGTCTGTTATTTGTGTACGGCATCTTATTATGCGGAGCATTTTTTCCCGGGAACCGTATTAAATGGCGTTTCCGTCGATAAAATGACAGTAGAGGAAGCAGAAGATAAAGTCGCACAGGAAGTTGCAGATTATATTTTCAGCATTGAGACCCGTGATGGAGACAAGTATCAGATTATCGGACCGGACATTGACTACACGTATGTGCCGGGAACAGAAATTCATGATATTTTGCAGGAACAGGATGAATATAAGTGGATATCCGGCAGAAAAGGTAAAAAAGAAGTGGATTTGGAAGTGTCTGCAGCTTTTAATACGCAAAAGCTGGACAAGATGGTAGCACAGCTTCCATGTTTTCAGTCGGATTATATTAAGAAACCCAAAGATGCTTATCTGAGGGAGACTGAAACAGGCTATGAACTGGTAAAGGCAGAGGCAGGAAATCAGATTCGATTAAAGGACGTTCAAAAACTGGCGCGGGATGCGGTTGATCTGGGCGAGGAAAAGCTGGCGCTGACGGATGATGTTTATGAAGAGCCAAAAGTAAAATCCAATGATAAAAAGTTGAAAAAAGCACTGAAAAATATTAACTCCTATCTGCATACATCCATTCGATATGATGTAGGGGAAAACGGTGAAGTGCTTGATTCTGCAAAGATTAAAGATTGGCTTACGATCGGTGCGGATTATTCCGTGACATTGGACGAGTCCAAAGTGACCGGTTATGTACAGTATCTGGCGAGTAAGTATAATACGTATGGAGACGTGCGTACTTTTAAGACGTCTCTTGGCGATAAAGTAAAAATCGGCGGCGGAGATTATGGATGGGTCATAGATAAGGAAAAAGAAAAAAATCAGCTCTTATCTGAAATTAAGTCCGGAAAAACGATTGAGCGTGAGCCGGTATTCAATCAGACGGCAGACGTAAAGAGTGAAACATACGATATTGGGGATACTTATGTAGAAGTGGACTATACAAATCAGCACATGTATTTTTACGAAAATGGCAAGCTGAAACTGGAAACGGATGTTGTTACAGGGAATGTCAGCAGAAACAACGGTTCGCCGGACGGTATATATAAAATCGTATATAAAGAGCGTGATGCTACGCTTGTAGGAGAAAACTATGCTTCTGATGTAAAATACTTTATGGTGTTTGCATATAACGTAGGATTCCATGATGCAAGCTGGAGAAATGAATTTGGGAAGGAAATTTATAAAGACTCAGGTTCCCATGGCTGCATTAATATGCCAAGCGAACTGGCAGAAAAGCTCTTTAAAATTCTTCCGACAGGAACACCGGTCATTGCTTATTATCGGGAGCCGATGGAGCTGACGGCAGAAAATGCAAAGATTTCAAATGCTTATTCCTATGTCAATAAAGAAGAGGAACAAAGATAGCAGTAGCAGGGAACAGTTCAGATAACTCATGGAACTGTTCCCTGCTACTGCAAAAATTTATTAGAAACATGCTCTAAAACAGACCTGTAATTTTTCCGCTTTCATCTACATCAATATTATAAGCGGCAGGTGTTTTTGAAAGTCCGGGCATTGTCATGATTGCTCCGGTCAGAACGACAACAAAACCTGCGCCTGCGCTTACGTATACATCTCTTACCGTAATCGTGAAGTTTGACGGCCGTCCGAGCCTGTGCTGGTCGTCAGATAACGAATACTGTGTCTTGGCGATACATACCGGCAGATTTCCAAATCCAAGGTCTGTAAGCTTTGCCAGAGTTTTTTCGGCAGCAGGCGTATAGGCTACGTCTGTAGCGCCATAAATTTCTGCAGCGACAGTATGGATTTTGTCTTTTAAAGGTAATTCATCCGGATAAAGAGGCTGGAATTCGGATGGTTTTTCATCCAATGTTTTTAATACTTTTTCAGCAAGTTCCTTTCCGCCTTCACCACCGTTTTCCCAGACTTTCGATAATGCAAATGCACAGCCTTTTTGTTCACAAAAACCGCGGATATATTCGTATTCTGCCGGAGTGTCGGTCAGAAAAGCATTCAGCGTAACGACAATTGGCACGTGGTATTTCTGGAGATTTTCAATATGCTTTTCCAGATTGCAGATTCCTTTTTTTACAGCGTCCAGGTTTTCTTTTGCAAGCTCGTTTTTCGGCACGCCGCCATTGTATTTGAGCGCACGTACGGTAGCTACAAGTACAACTGCGTCCGGTTTCAGTCCCGCTTTGCGGCACTTGATGTCAAAGAATTTTTCTGCGCCCAGATCCGCGCCAAAACCGGCTTCGGTAATTACATAATCGGCAATTTTCAAAGCAGTAGTTGTCGCGCGAATAGAATTGCAGCCATGAGCGATATTCGCAAACGGGCCGCCATGTACAATTGCTCCGGTATGCTCCAGCGTCTGGATCAGGTTTGGTTTTAAAGCATCTTTTAATAAAGCTGCCATTGCGCCGACTGCCTGCAGCTGTTTTGCTGTTACCGGTTCACCTTCATAGTTATAGGCCACGATGATATTGCCTAAACGTTTTTTCAGATCAGCCATATCTTTAGACAGGCATAAAATTGCCATAATTTCCGTAGCAACTGTAATAACAAAATGGTCTTCTCTTACAAAACCGTCAGATTTTGCTCCGAGTCCGACAACGATGTTGCGAAGCGCGCGGTCATTCATATCCATGCAGCGTTTCCAAACGATCTGCCTCGTGTCAATATTTAAGGCATTTCCCTGTTGAATATGGTTGTCAAGCAGCGCCGCCAGCAGATTGTTGGCAGATGTGATCGCATGAAAATCTCCGGTAAAATGCAGATTGAGGTCTTCCATTGGAACAACTTGCGCATATCCGCCGCCGGCCGCGCCGCCTTTCATGCCAAAGCATGGTCCAAGAGACGGTTCCCGCAGCGCCAGCAGGCAGTTTTTGCCCAATTTCGCAAATGCCTGCGCCAGGCCGATACTTGTGGTCGTCTTTCCTTCTCCGGCCGGAGTTGGGTTAATAGCAGTTACAAGTATGAGTTTTCCATCCTTGTTTTCTTTTGTTTTCTCAATCAGTTCATCGGATAGTTTTGCTTTGTATTTACCATATAATTCCAGATCATCTTCACAGATGCCGTATGCTGCGGCAACTTCTTTGATAGGAAGCATTTGTGCTTCCTGTGCAATTTGAATGTCTGTTTTCATATTTGGCCTCCTCCTTTTTGCTTATGTAGTACCTGATTATAGCATATGAGGAGAGTAAAGTCACGATAATAATATTATTTATTTTTTATGCATACTATTCGTCGTTACTATTCACGGGGTGGACAAGTAACAAAACAACAGTTTAGACAAAGTGTTGCTTTTGGGCCTCCCGGACGCTGGATGAGGGAATCGGCCCTCCCGTCTTTAGGATTTAACACCATGAATTTTTAGATGATAGATATAGTTTATAT
>CAJUBQ010000025.1 GCA_910584595.1 uncultured Eubacterium sp. | reverse complement strand
AACTGTGTTTTACGCTGTTTATCCTCCAATTTTCTTTGAGTTTCGCAATTACCTACTACTGATAATTTCTCCATCTTCTGTTCTGAAAACGGATATAATTGATTTCCCTGTTATTCATACTATCACGGCTTTGTTTAAATCGCAAATACCTATATTAAATAGTAAAAAATATGTTTTATGAATTATTAAACTGGTACAGAATTGCGGAAATAACGGTGCATACAGCGTTCTATATTTTTGTCAGTGCAAGGAGGAGAAATGATATGGTTCTATTTGAATTGTTGACTGGCAATTGTATGCACCTCTTAGGATACAACACGGCAATTGCGAAAATATCGGATGCTGTATGCACTGTTATTTCCGCAATGCAAAGTCTTTTTTCTTATTTCGTTATTTTGTTCCTTTTCAGCCATTTACTCAGATTAGAAGAAATCCTGCTTCCTCCGCCGTATTCAAATTCAAACCCTTCTCCGATATATGTTCCTGAAAGTGTTTTAGAAAGATCGGAAATACTTTCCCCATAAATCCCGCTGCCATGACTCACAAACGGATAAATCATTTTTTTATTCAAATTATAACTTTCCACAAAGGAAAATACCGGCATCGGCGCAGTTGCCCACCAGTTAGGGAAACCAAGCAGAATTACATCATACTGAGCCATATCAGATACTTCTACTTTAGCTTCGGCCTTTTTTCTGCATATAAATCCACCTGTGCCTCATGGTATAAGTCATCCGAATAAGGATTTTCCATCTCTATTTCCACAAGATCCGCTCCTGTTTTCTTCTGCAGAAGTTCCGCCGCATGTCTGGTGTTGCCGGAATCTGAAAAGTAAGCGATTAAAACTTTCGGATTCTTTTTCTGTTTTACAGTAAACGACTTTTTCGTTGTAAATTCACTCCTGATACCCTTTTTATTTCTTGCGATACGGAATCCCAGATTTTGATCCGCACTTTCCGGGTCCGCCACGGAACGGTAAGCAAAACGCAGATGTTTCGCATAATCATTGTATCCGCCTCCCCGATTCACACGCAGCGTGCCGCTTTTGGGACCGGCAGGATTTTTTTTCTGTTTCACATTGTAAGCGCTGTAATAATCAAAGCACCACTCCGACACATTCCCATGCATATTATAAAGACCATAAGCATTTGGCGCAAAGGAGCTGACCTTTACTGTCGTTCCCCTGTAATCCCCTTCCACAACATCAGGATTTGTATTATTTTCATAATTTTCTTCAATTAAATACGGATAATAACCATAATAATTCGCTTCATCGCTGCTGACCTGGGAACCTGTGTAAAAAATCCCTTTCTTCCCTGCCCTGGCTGCATATTCCCACTCTGCTTCTGTCAGCAGGCGGTAGCCGTCAGCATTTCGGTTCCACGTGACAGTCCTGCCTTTGACTTTGTATACCGGTTTCAGATGATTCTTTTTACTCAGTTTATTACAGAAATTGACAGCATCATACCAAGTCACATTTTCAACCGGTTTATCACTGCCTTTATGCCTGCTTGGATTTTTTCCCATAACCGCCTTGTATTCTTTTTGTGTCACTTCATAAGGCGCTGCATAAAAATCATTCACTGTGACCTCGTGAAAGGTCTCATCTTTTCTGCGCAGACGTTCCGTCCGTGGGCTTCCCATCGTAAATGTCCCTCCCTCAACCAGCACAAGCCCATCCTCTGTGCGCTCTGCGGCCTTTGCATGAATATCAGGCATCGTAAAAACAAATGCTGCTGCCAGAATTGCAGCGCCCAGACATAAATGTTTGTTCGATTTATGTTTCTTATGTAATTCCTTCTTCTTAGGATATAAAGATATACCCGAAAGGTGTTTTTTCAGCATCTTTGCTTTCTCCTTACTCATCATTTTAATACCTCCATTTTCTTACAGCATAGTACGCAGTTTTGCTATGTCTTTATCCGTACGGTTCCCATATAATGGTATTTTTGAAAGGGATTCTTCCAGCTGCTCATACTCCTGTCCCGTCAGTGTTACATCACCTGCTCCGAAGTTTTCTTTCATGCGCCGTGTGTTCCTCATGCCGGGAATCGGCACAATAAAATCTTTTTTATGCAGCATCCACGCAAGGGAAATCTGTGCTGGTGTGGCACCCTTTTCCTGCGCAAGACTTTGCAGAAGATCAAGCAGCGGCTGGTTTTTCTCCATATTCTCCGGTGCAAACCTTGTAATTACCCGCCGTACATCATCCCCTTCATAGTTCTGTTCTTTCGTATATTTACCTGTCAGAAAACCGCTTGCCAGCGGCGAAAAAGGAACAAAGCCAATTCCCAGCTCCTCACAGGCAGGAATCACGTCTTTTTCAAACATCCGCTCCATCATGGAAAACTCGCTTTGAACCGCTGATAACGGTGTCACGGCGTTTGCGCGGCGTACCTGAATCTCAGCCGCCTGCGACTGCCCCCAGCCTCGGATTTTTCCCTCTTTTATCAGCTCACCCATGACTGATGCCACTTCCTCCACTTTATCGTCATCTTCAATCCGATGCTGATAATATAAATCCACATAGTCCGTTCCAAGACGTTTCAGCGAAGCCTCCAGATGTTTCCGGATCACGGCAGCTGTATCCCCATCCCTTTTATTCAGATGGAGTTTTGTCGCCAGCGCTATTTTTTTGCGGAATGGCTTTACCGCTTCCCCGACAAGCCTTTCATTATCGCCTGCCCCGTAGCTCTCTGCCGTATCAAAAAATGAACAGCCATAATCGAACGCACTCCGTATCAGGCGGATGGATTCGTCTCTTTCCGGCACAGCGCCATAGCCGTGTGAAAGTCCCATACAGCCATAACCGATGGCCGACACTTCCAGATTTCTTAAAAACCTTGTCTGCATTTTCATCCTCCAGTCATACTTTTTTGGTTAGTAAATATATCAGTTTTAACAAATAATAAGATATTGCTGCACCCAGGGTCAGAATGGCGGTATAATCCAGCAGAAATCCTGTCAATGGTTCCCCAAATTCAAAAAAAGCATATTGTACCGTTAAAAACATACGCTTTTCAAACTCACGGATCACAAAGGCATACATTCCATATAATGAAACTCCTAAAATAATACACCTTATGATCCATATCACAGGCTTACTGATTTTTTTATGTTTTTTTATCCTGCCTGCTGCCGTATTTAAGTGCATCCCGATATGCAGGGACATAAAAACAAATCCCCATGCGGTACAGGCCATGTGCATAAGCCTTGCAAAACTGTCCGCCCGGAACGGAAGAAAACAAAAAATATCCCGTGCCAGCATTATCCCGCTTAACACCATTCCAAGCATAGATACCGTAAGAAGAATATTTACAGCTGTACGAAAAATCCTCACGGCAGAGTATTTTCCCTTAAATATAGATTTGTACCATTTCCAGTTCAGCACATGGTGCAGAAGAAAAAAATTGGAGAGAATTATTCCAAGCCATTTATGATTCCATTCCCCGGTAATGTGATAGCCCATCTGCGGTATCAAAAACACAGTCATTAAAATATCCAGACTAATTTTTATTTTCGCCTCTGTTTTCACATCTTTACCACCTTCCTGCCCAAATCTGCCATTATCGTATAAGATCGATTGTCACTGTGGAACCTCCGTCAATTTCCTCCAAATATTCCAGACCAGATTCAATCACTCCAAGCGGCGTTAAATCCGGTGCATAACCAAAATCTTTATAGAAAAAGGTCAGCATATCCCACGGTGCATAATAATTCATATCTCCCGCAAAGCAGTCACATTCTTCCGGTACATTTCCAGTATCCAGACCGTCGGGAACCACCCCTGTTTTCTGCCTGCCCCGATAATCTTCAAAATTAAGGGACAACGGAAGTCTGGACAACAAATTTTTTGCTGCCTCGTTGTCAATCAGCCGGACTATCATTTCCTTATCATCCCACGCAAACTGAATCCGCATATCTCCATATTCCGGTTCCGGCAGTGTCCTTTTTACGGCTGCACTGTTTTCCGTACCTAGCCCTTGCGATTCTGCAGCAGAAGTCTTTGTGCCAGATGACTGCGTAATTTCATTTTCTTCTTTTTGACTGCCACAGGCTGCCACACAAAAGACCAGTACTGCCGCTATGCAAAGAGCAATGATTCTCCTCATCAGCAATTCCTCCTCAATATCCAAGACCCTCCAGCCATTCATTGACTTCATCCTGCACTCTTTTTACATCATCTTCAAATACATCATAAGACTGCAAAATTGTGCAGTCATCCGGCAAGGCCTCTGTCAAATCGTGGATTGTTCCAGCAAGACCGCCCGTACCATGCGTTACAAAAGGTATGATTGTTTTTCCTGACAGATCATGCGCTTCAACAAAGCTGTGTACAGCCACCGGGATTGTATACCACCAATTCGGATATTCTTCTGTCAAGTAGGGACTAAAAAATTTTTTTGCTTTCACTATATCATTATAGCTCATATGTCGGAAAAATAGAAAAATTATCTCTTTCTCTTACCTTTCTCAATATTCTCCCTGCCCCCCTCTTGACATTTCCTTTTCTTCCATTAAAAATATAAAGCCGGGAAAATTCCCCGGCTTATGTAATAATTACTTTTAAACAATATACAATTACTGTTGTGTGTAGTATGCAATTAGATTTCTCATTTGCTCTACCAAATCTTCCTTAGTACCAGTGTTTAACAACACATGATCAATCTGGTGGTTATGTTCCAAAAATGAATTGTGTACTGCTCTTATTTCTTTCATTTTCTCATCAACATAAGCTTCAACATTTTCCTTATATACATGATTAGAAAGTCTATATTGCTCTGCCTCTTTCCTAGTACACCCCATTTCCTTCATAATTTCTTCTTCAATATCATTTATACTTTTTGCTCGAATATGATTTTTGGTTTCCGTTTCGTGTGTTGCGTGTAAATATAAAACAACGAGATTATCCGGATAATAGCTCTGTGCAATCTCAATCTGATCCATATTTGAAACAAAAATTTGCGCCCTGCCAGGTTGTATATTCTTTTCTATCTCTGACCGATCAACGGCATACCACGTTCCAGCATTACCATTTGTATTATGAAACTGCCATGTCCAAATATAATCTGGGCAGATATAATCTTCAAATTTCCCTTCTGCACCAATTGCAACCATTCCATCTCTTCCATCTGTATTCTTACGGGGAGATCTTTGAGCATATTTACAAGTAATTTGTATATTACCATCTACCTCTCCCAAATCTCCTATAACCTCCATTAACGTTGCCTTACCAGCAGATGGTGCAGCACATACCATGAAAATTGGAGAACAATCTCTTATTTCATGTCTTTTATAATTACTTCTTACAGAATCAGAAAGCAAACTACGTGTTTGATTATACATGTAGTCTAAATTATAAAAATTCAAAATCGGGTAGTCAATTTCTGCAATATTCTCAATATACTGATTATATAACATCCTAATATTTGTACTGCGTGTCTTAATGGTCTCAAAATAAGGCAGAATACTATTCCACTCTTCATTAAGAAGCGGCATTACTTCTTCTATTCTTTGTATATAATGCAACCTAGTTGCACTAGCCACAACAGAATTAAACTCTCCAATATTTTTAAGTGCTTCCTTTTCCTTCTCTGGTGTTAAATTAAATTCAGTAGTCTCACGTTTTTTGTAACGTTCTAGCAAAACACGTTCATCTATTGTAGACGCAATATATAAAACTCTTATTTTATTCTGTAATTCTGTAAATTCTGTTTTTAATTGTGCGATTGCATGAAAATCGCTTATTATAACTACCGCATTCGTGTGTTCTAAGACATTTAAAACCTCTTGTACAACAATTCCATATAAATTGCCATTTTTATAATAAACAATACCTTTCCCCGAACCACATTTTTCTTTAAGTTTCTTGATACGTTCCCCTCTAGCTTTTTGTCTCTGTTCTTCAGGCAAATCTTTAATTTGTTTATTATCCAGCTCCTTAACGTCATCTATCTCACCATCTTTATAGCGAACATCTCTAGTCGAATATTTAGGGACTCCTTCCCACAACTTTTCCCTTTGCATTTGACGCATTAATTCACTTTTTCCAACAGCACTAGCTGCAACAAGAACATACAAAAAATAAGGAGGAGTTAAATTTTGGATTTCCATCTTGTTCTTCCCCTTTCACTACTCTGTTTTATTAAAAATGAATTTAATAGATTCAGCAAACTCAACTAACAATCTCTTTTCTTCGCTACACATATAAGCCATATCATCTGTGTACTGTTCTGGATTTTCCTCTACATCCTCAATCAGAGCCTCCACCGTCATTAATTTATGACTGCTTTGCGCTCCAGCTCTTTCAGCTACTTCCATCAATACATTAATCTGTTCTTGTGTATCAATATATCCATCTGGAGCAATAAACAAAAACACATCACTAATAAATCTTGTATGCCATATTTCAGTATGTTCCTTAAAACGTACTTTCCCATTACTCCATCTAAGAACATCTCCATTTTCATCAACTAAAGGAATAGTTTTTCCCTCTTGCTCATCTTTAACATACATAATTCTTGGTGATTTTCTCTTCACTGTTAGAGGCTCACCATTTGAATCCGTAGCACGAAAAACCACCCAATCTGCTGGTTCAAGACCATCAAATTCATCTCGTAAACTCTTTTCAGGACGCTTCTCTATATTCCATTCTCCGAAATCTACTATATCTCCCAAATCTGCCGACATATATTTTGAAAATTCTGCTTCTGGTAAAAATAATTCTTCTACTAATTCACGCTTTGCAGTTATAATGGTTGAACTATCCAGCAAATCTACATGACCACCTGCCGACTTATCCCAAAGTCCCCGATTGTCAGCCGTATATGGACTCCGTTGTTGCAACAGCACCTCCCCTTTACGGTTAAAAATAAATGCCCAAACCGAATACCTTTGGAAGTTTGTGGTATAAAATGCCTTTCGAGGATATATTCCCCTTGGTATATCCTTCATATCATAAAGTTCAATTAATTCATCATCTGGTTTTGACAAATACTTACCACCAGTATTTTCATCCAACAAAAAATTTACATACTCTTCCAATTGTCTATACAATTCAGAGTCACTTTTTTCAGTAATTTTACGATACATAGATAGTTCTGGTAATCCTAGCGTAGTAAAGCAATACCAGATCACATCATCCGCCCATATAATATTTACAAATTGTCTTAAATTGTTTTGAAGCAATTTAATCCTATTCCGCATATTTTCTTTTTTTTCATTACTTTCACAGAACCTTAATATGTCCTCCACTAGACCTGCTGTATTCTTTCGTCCCTTCTTTCCTCCAAGCAAACGACTACGATATGTTTCAAGTCTATCAAAATCCAAAGATCTATCCTTTGATCCATTTACTCGAAACAGAGACTGGTTAAAGTTTTCCGTTTCATTTTCATAAATCATTGTAATTTTTACCTTAGTTGTATTTAACAAATCAAAAAGCAACTGAGGATTATTAGTAATCTCCTGAACAATCGGATTTACACCTATAATGGTTAAATGATTTTGAATCTTGTTTCCCTCTGAATTATTAAAAAACACTTCTAAATCTTTCATAATTGCTCCTCTCTTTTTATTGATTTTAGCCACTTTTCTAAATGATTCCTAATCTGTGTTCCATCATCATACTCCTTAAAAAGTTTTTGAATTAAATCAAATGGCATTTGATTCAAACTCTTATGTTTTAAAATTAGACACTTTTTTCTTTGACAATGCATAATTCCAAGTTCATATGCTACATTTGGGCTAAAATCTGCTCCCTTCTCAGGTTTATCAAACAAAGCTATTCCATATTTGCAACAATATAATGCTGCCAGATAATTATCTACATCTCCAGAAAGAAATGTCCAATCAGAAGCATCTGCACGAACACAATTATATCCATTTTCCTCAACAATCCTCTTAATCTCCCCATAAATAGATTCATTTTCAACTCTATATTTCATCATCAAAAAAATGTTTTTTTCAAACGGATACCTTCGTAATTGCCTAACAAGCTCTCTCTTTTTACCTACTAAAGAAGCCATAAGACGATAGTTTGTTTTTCCATTTATGTAAAGAATATCCTCGCTCTCTTGTTTGCTTGAAAAGCTATCCATCATATTTCGGATTTGGGCATGAAAATCTTCAGGATTTGAATTATTGATAATAGTCACCCTATTACTATCATAATATTTTTCTTCATCCCAAAGTATTTTATTTCGCCTCGTTCTAAAAGCAATCTGCTCTTCATCAAACCCATCTTTACGCATTCGCTCTTTAGCCTCCTCTTTATCAGTATAGATAAATACATGTTTAATCAAACCATATGATGACAACTCTTTAGTAATCTGAGTAATTGTTGGTCGGCTCCTCACGATTGCAAATGTAAATTCATGTTCTGCTAAAGATGCGATAAGTTCTTCTTTACTTAGTGCATAGTCATATTCTTCTCCCTTACTTCCATATTTATAAGTATAATAATCCCCCAAACTTTTCTTTTTTTCAAATTCATCTGTACTAACAAAAGTCAAATCTGTCGTTTTAGCCTCCTCTATATTTCTCTGTCCCCTTGTTGTTATTTTACCAACTGAATAGATATCATAATCACTTTGCCTTTTTACAAATTCCATTAAATCAGACTTCCCAGTTCCAGCAGCACCATCAATTAAAAACAATTTATTCATAAATAATTACCTCCATACTAAATCAACAAAAAGATAATTTTTTAACCAAAAGTCATTTTTTAATTTCTATATATCAATTAGCAATCATTTGTTTTCACATAATTTCTCTTTCTCTTTTTAAAGTGTATCTTAAGTTCTTTACTACTGATAATATAATTTTCATCTCATACTCTGAACAATCACTCAATTCTTTCATAAGAATATTTTTCATTTCTGAATTTTCTGTCATTTCAGGATAAAACACCTGATAAAGCGGTAAATCCAACTCCCTCACTAACATACACAACAACTCAAACTTTGGATTCCCTGTACTTTTTTCAATATCCATAATTGTCCTTTTGCAAACTCCAAGTTTCTCAGCTAATGCTTCCTGAGATAAATTTTTGCTCTTTCTTGTTGCACGAACAACATTTCCTAACGCACTTACTGACTGGTTCATATTAATTCACCTCTCCTATATTATAAAACTCACTTTTTGCATCCACAATCTAACTGTATTTCACCAAAAAGCGAGTTTTTATTCACTATTTCGACAGAAGAAAATGATAAACCAGATTTATCCAACTATCAGTACCATCTATATAAAAAATCCGGTCTGCTCTGAAAGCTTATCACTCCAAAACAGACCGAAAATCTCTGTATCTAATTTAATTGTCCAAATGTCCCTCAAACTTCCAGACTACCTCAATCCTGTTACCCGGATAGACAACGACCTTTTCTATCAGTTTGTCTTTCATATCCTCTGTCAGTTCTTCCTCTTCCAGAAATGCCATCGCCTGGTCTGCTTTCCTTTGGGAGCCTGCCTGCTCGTTTTCCTCTTCCTCCTGTGCCTGCCGGAGTGCTGCAAGCTCTTCTTCCATCTTCTCCATGTCGGCATCATACTGTTTCTTCTCATTCAGAAAAAACTCTCTTTCCAGTTTTCCGTCAGCGTATTTGTCATACAATGCAATCCAGCTCTTTTGTGCCGCCTCAATCGACCTCATTGTGGAATTGATCCTGTCACTGACGGATAAAGGGGAATTTCTCTTTATGACCTGCCTTGACAGCTTATCCCGGTCAAGAAATATCTCTGCCTCTTTTTTGACAGAGGCAAGCACCGCCATATCCGCATCATGCTTGTTAATCTCAATGTCCCTGCAATCGGAATCGGTCCTGAATGACCGCTGTTTGCAGAAGATGGTTCCGTAGTGGGCATTGAACAATGCCCTGCCGCAGCACCCACAGTAATAGATATTCTTCATATTTTTGTTTTCTTTTGCCTTCTGCTGTTTCAGGGAGGATACCGCCCTGATGTACTGCGGATAAGTGATGACAGGTTCGTGGGTGTTCTCCACCCGTACCCATTCCTCTTTGGGGCGGCTTACCTGCTTTCCCCCGACTGCATCCAGCTTTGTCTTTAGCTGTACCATAGTCCCGGTGTATTTTTCATCCCGAATAATGGCTTCCACCTTGCAGGCGGTCCAGTAACACTTCCTGCCTTTGTTTTTCCACTGTCTTGTTTCCCCTCTGGAACGGTACAGTTCCGACGGGCAGGGAATACCCCTGTCATTCAGCGCCTTTGCTATCAGTGTCGTTCCGGTTCCGGCTATCTTCATGTTGAAGATTTCACGGACAACCGCCGCCTCTTCCGGTTCTATGACCAGTTTGTGCTTATCTTCTTTTGACTTCTGATAGCCGTACAAGGCACAAGTGGCATTGTACTGTCCCTGTTCTGCCATGCGCTGCCACGCAATCCGCTGTTTCCTTGACATCTCCCTGCTGTAATAGTCATAGATCAGGTTCTTGAACGCCACGTCCAGACCTCCGGTTGTGCCGTCTGCAAGTTCCGCACTGTCGTAGTTGTCATTTACGGATATGAACCGGACTCCCATGAAAGGGAATAGCTGTTCCAGATAATTTCCCAGTTCCACATAGTCCCTGCCGAACCTTGAGAAGTCTTTCACGATGATGCAGTTGATCTTCCCCTTTTTGGCAAGTTCAATCATTTCCGTGAACTGCGGTCTGTTATCAAAGTGTGTGCCGGAAAATCCGTCGTCGCATTTCTCAATGACCTTACAGCCCTCAAATTCTTTCCGGTTCTTAATATAATCATGGAGCAATGCCCTCTGTGTCGTGATACTGCCGCTCTCTGTCTTGAAAGCGCTGCCGGACACATCATCGTCCTCTATGGAAAGCCGGACATACAGGCAGATTACATATTCTTTTTTTGCCGCTATACTGCCTGCCGCATACATGCAATCTCCTCCTCCCTGCTCTCCGCCAGTTCCACAAATGCTTTCAGTTCATCGGCAAAGGCATATTCTATTTCAATCCTGCCCTCCCCGAAGAAAACAATGCGGCTGATCAGTGCGTGGACTATCTCTGATGTAAGTTCCCCAAAGCCTGCATACTGTTCCATGATTTTCGCAAAGTCCTGACTGCCCACATATTCCGCCTCATAGGTGGTCTGCATCGCTGCCAGTTCGGAAAGTTTCTGTGTGAGGTTTTCCGCCTCTTTCACATATTTCTGCTTTGCAAACAGGTAATCCCTCTCGCTTAACAGTCCGTCCGCATAATCATTGTAAAGGTTGCTGTTCATGGACTGCGCACGTTCCAGCCTGTTCTTTGTGTCTGTTATCTGCCGCCTGTAATCTGTTTTTATCTGTTTTGCCTGTGCCGTCCTGTTCAGCCTTTGCAGGACTTCCTTTGTATCGAGGAACAGTTTCATGTGCATCCGCAGGGCAGCTTCTACCGCCTCCTCCAAATCCTGCATTTTAATACATTTCTTTTTGCAGAACTTCTCGCCATAAGCGTCGGAGTTAGGGCAGATATATTTGTAATATACCTTTACCTTCCCATTGCGTGTACCTGCCTGTCTGCAAAATTTCAGCCTTCCGCCACAGTCACCGCAGAACAGGATGCTGTCAAACTTACTGTCTTTCCTTTCAATGCTGCTGTGCTTTTCCTTTCCCTCAAAATATCTCTGCTTTCTTTCCTCTACCAGCTTCTGTACCCTGTCAAAAAGCTCACGGCTCACAACAGGTTCATGGGTTCCCGCCACATATATCCTGTCCTCTTTCTTTATCCTGTGCTTTTTTATCCCCATGTGCATCGCTTCTTTTTGTGTTCCCTGCTCCATGTCTCCAATGTAGACCGGATTGACAATCATGGCGGCGATTGTGCCGTCATTCCAGAGGCTGTCGGCATACCGCCTGTTTTTTGTCAGCCCCTTTTCATATTTGTAGCGCATCGGGGAGGCTATCCCTTCTTCATTCAGCATTTTTGCAATGCCTGCATTGCCCATGCCTTCTGCCTTGCACTCAAATATCCTTACTACGATGTGGCTCACTTCCCTGTCAACAATGAGCTGGTTCTTATCCTCCGGGCTTTTCATATAACCGTATGCCGCCCTGCACCCTATGAACTTCCCCTGCCGCTGCTTGATGTCAATGGCAGTGGAAACCTTCTTTGACATATCCTTTGCATATGCCTCATTGATAAGGTTTTTAAGCGGTACGATCAGCCCATCTTCTGCCGTGTTCGGATTGATGCTGTCATAACCGTCCGTGACTGCAATAAAGCGTACCCCAAAGAAAGGGAATATCTTTTCGAGGTAGTCCCCGGCTTCCAGATAGTTCCTGCCGAGCCTTGAAAGGTCTTTTACCACGATGCAGTCAATCTCTCCTGCCCGCATGTCTGCAACCATCCTCATAAACTCCGGTCTGTCAAAGCGTGTGCCTGACACACCGTTGTCTATGTATTCTGCTGTCTGTTTGAGGTATGGTTTGCTCTCCACATAACTCCTTACTAATGATAACTGGTTCTCAATGGTGTCGCAGTCAGGGTTTTTGCTGTCCTCCACGGACAGCCTTGCATATACCGCTGTCCGGTACAGCTTCATTTCCGTTTTTGCCTGTGCCGCTGCGTTCTGCATACCCTGTTCGGAAACAGAGGGCTTTCTGCTCTTTCTAGCCATTTATACTGCCTCCTTCCTGCCGGACTCTCCGTATGCAGCCACATATTCGCTGCACCTTGCAAATTCATCTTCAAAGTTGTATGTGACCTCAATCCTGTCTGCACTATAGACCATGACACGCTTTATCATAACTACAGCCGCATTGCGGTCTAAAGACTGGATATTCCGGTGCTGCTTAAACTCTTTGATCCATTCGTGCATACTGCTCTTGTTTTCCAGTATCAGCTTCATTTCCCGCTCATAAGAGCCGATTGCCGTTTCTGCCTCACTAATCCTGCGGTCATATTCCGCCTTTAACTGTAAGTATTCCTTTTTGGAAATGATGCCGTCCTTTAAGTCCTCATACAGATTCAGCTTTCTTTTTTCCGCTTTTTCCAGTTCCGCACGTTTCCTTACGATACGTTCATCAAACTTTGCCACATCCGCCTTCAGCTTCGGCGCTTTCTCAATGACCTGCATTGCCGCCTCCAGTGTCAGCACATTTTCTATATGCGTCTGTAACAGATAAAGGACGGAATCTGTCAGGTCTGCTTCTGCTATTCTGTGCGGCGAGCATGAGGTTTTATCCTTTTTATTGCCGGAGCAGACATAATATACATATTTTTTTCCGCCCGCCGGAACCGTCTTTCTTACCATAGGTTCCATGCAGTCCCCGCAGTAAAGCAGCCCCGCTAACGGAAACAGCGCCTCCCTGTCCGGGGAAATCCTTGTGTCCTGCTTTAGAAGCTCCTGCACAAGATTAAAGTCTTTCCTTGAAACAACAGGCTCATGGGTGTTCTCTACCTTTACCCATTCATCCTCCGGCTTCATTACCCGTGTCTTGACCTTGTAGTTCGGTGTTGTCTGCCTGCCCTGTGTAAGCACCCCTGTATAGACCTCATTTTTGAGGATTCTAAGCACCGCATTGTAACTCCATTTCGCCTGCGTCCCTTTTTTGAACGTCGTTTCAAGATTGATGCCTATGCTTTTTTTGTATTCCATCGGGGAAAGGATACCGTGATTGTTCAGCCTGTCAGCGATTGCCTGCTGGTTCAAGCCGCACAGCTTCATTGCAAAAATATCCCTCACGACGCCTGCCGCATATTCATCAATGACAAGCTGGTTCTTGTTCCTTTCGTCTTTGAGGTATCCGTACACGGCAAATGCGCCGATATACTCCCCTTTTTTCCGTTTCATTTCCAGATGGCTTCTGATCTTAATGGATATGTCCCTGCAGTATGCGTCATTTATGAGGTTCTTGAACGGAACCACCATATCGCTGCCATAACCGCCTGCCGCCGCCATGCTGTCGTAATTGTCCGTAATCGCAATGAAACGTACACCAAGCATTGGGAATATCTTTTCGATATACCGCCCTGCCTCAATATAATTCCTGCCGAAACGTGACAGGTCTTTTACAATGACACAGTTTATCGTGCCTTTCCGTATATCCTCCAACATGCGCTGGAAGTCCGGGCGGTCAAAATTGACGCCGCTGTAACCGTCATCCGCATACACGGAATGTACCCTGATTTCAGTGTGGGATTTCAGAAAGTCCATGATTAAGGCTTTCTGGTTTGAGATACTGTTGCTGACGAGCTTGCTGCCCTCTGCAACATCGCCATCCTCCCTTGATAACCTAAGATAGATGGCTGCCTGATATATGATAGAATTGATGTTTTCCATCTGCAACACTCCTTTTCCTTGATTTCAATTAAGACAGCCCTATCTTAATGAACCTAAGACTCAGAGTTTGCACATGATTTAGTTTTCCTATTGAGTCTTAGATTAACACAGATCCCAGTTTTTTTCCACACTTTTTTCAAATTATTTTTGGCAATTATTTTAGACAGACATTACAAGTTCCTCGAACCGTTCATTCAGGGAAACCCCGTTCCCGCTGTAGCTTGCCTTGACGATGACTTTGCCCACCCGGAAACAGTATGGATTTTTCACCTGCCTGATAAATTCCCTCCGCTTTTCCTGCTGCGAAAGCCCATCATCTATCTTTATCTGCTGAATATCAACAACATCTTCCGGTTTTACTGTCCGAATATCCACTGACTGTAATTCCTCAAATGACATTCCATTCCTCCCTTTGAAAAATTCATGCTGCCATATGGAACACTGGCAGCTATGTAAAAAGCCGGACGTCTGCCCGGCTCCCAAAAGATATGATGTTATGTCTTTTCCTTAATTATATCTGTCAAACACGCCGATCTGCACCTGTACCCCCTCCGTAATCTGGTCAAGTGTCTCATCATCTACCCTGCCCATGTGTTCAATGATACGGTCAAAATTCAACGCTGTTACCTGTTCACACAATGCAATGCTGTGCTGATCCAGCCCTTCCGTCTTATAGGAAGATATAAAAACGTGTGTCGGCAGGTTTCTTTTCTTGTAAATCTTAGTGGACAGCGGGACAACCGTAATGACTGTGCTGTGCCTGTTTGCCCTGTTATTACTGACTACCACCACAGGACGCATACCGCCCTGCATACTTCCCTGGTACTGTACGCCCAAATCCGCATACAGTATGTCTCCTCTCCTTATCTTCATCAGCAGCCTCTGCCTCCGCCCCATATCGGTCTTTCCTTATCAGCAGGACACTTTGCTGTATCATAGATATGGTACTGTATGGTAGAAAGCTCAAAAAAGCCGACGCCGATGTTGGCAGCATCATACATAAATTCTTCCAGATCGGACTCGTCCGCTGTTATGTCCGTCATGTTCTCCACAACAACCGTATCATACTGTCCAGTAAGCAGACGGGTAATCAGCATATTAACCGCATCCCTGTCAATGTCCCTGTTGGGTCCCTTGTTGACGATAGTTTCATTCATCAACGCTATCCCTGCCATGCTGCATTTCTGACGGTTCTGCTGAATAAGCTGGCGGATATTGCTTTCTGACTTGTTGGAGTTCATAAACATGACTGCCGGATGCACAAGCTAGCCGATCTCAAAACTTTTTACATTACTGCACATGATAATCACCTGTTCTTTCTTCTATTTTCGTTTACAGAAACAAAAGAGAAGTTTTTGCCGGCATTATCCTCTCATACAGGAAAGCCTTGTCTGCTGTTACTTGATAACTGCAAGGCTTGCCTATATCAGAGGATAACGTGGCGTTTTCGCCACATTACCTCTCTGTTTCATCTGAAAATATCAGATTATGCTCTCGCCATTCCCCGAACCGGGTAACATACACTGGGACGGCTTATATCCCACACTGCGCCTCCGCCATGCCCAGCCAGACGGAATCCGCAGGCAGCCACTCCCGGAAAATGCTTTTCGCTGAAATTCCGGTGCCGTTCTATCTCATTATCTCTGGTTGCCATGCCAGTAGGCACAATCCTCTGCTCTGTACCTTCACGGGCAACAATGTTATCCATTGCAGATACATCTTCGCACGAAACGGGATTCTGCCACCCCTTTATCCCCACATAAGCAAGGACGGATAAAAAGGCGAAAATAAAATCAGGTGTATGCGTGTCCTATTCACTTATACAGTCATAGAACAAATTCCTTTTTCATATGACCTTGTACCAATCTTATCTGAATCCAGCCAAACATTTTATACCGTTATCCACGCAGCGCTGCGTGTCCCACACGCATAAACATTCGTAAAAAAACTTCTTTTCCAAAATAAAGCCTTTATTCATCTAAGCTGTTCAGTATCCCTCTTAGGATCTTTGCTGCAAACAGCTTCTTCTCTTCAGAAAGACCTCTCACAACTTCAAGAACATGCTTGTCCCCCTTTTCTCCATATTTTTCAAACCCTAAAACAAGGTAATCCAAAGAAACATTCAGGAGATTGCTTATATCAATCAATGTGTCAATGCTTGTCCCACGGTAGCCACGCTCAATATCCGCTATGGAACGATATGACAAACCAACCTTTTCTCCAAACTGTTCCTGCGTATAGCCTGCATTTTTCCGCAAACCTGCAATCCTTTTTCCACTTTCAACAATATTGTACATTTTTCCTTCTTTCCGGCTCAAACCAGAAAGAAAAAGCCTGCCTTTACGGACAAAAAAATACGCAAAGAAAAACCAGTCATTCTGGTCATTCCCTGCGTCTTTGGTGCTTAACATTTTATTTCATTTTTCTATGTAAAATGCTGCCCTTGTCAGGTGAGCCTAAATTTAATTTTTTAAACTGTTTCATGCCTTAGAACAAGTGCAGCACCTTTTTCCTTGTTTGAATTTTTCCTGCACAATGTATTGACGCTTCCGCATCTGCTGCACTTGATTTCAATAACAAAACTGCCGGATAGGTAATCAAAAAGCCTTTGATTGCATACCTTGCAGCGAATTTCAATCTTTTTCTCTATAATTGCTTTCCACCTCCTCGCCAAGTCTTTCTTATCCCTATTTTTCCGGCGGTCCTCTGCCCTCTTTTCCACATTTACGCCGTATGGCATAGAGGTATACCCAGAGGGTATTTCCAACCCATATAAAATCTTCGGGCAACAAAAAAAGGAACAGATAAATTGTGCCATATAGAACACAATGTGCTATCTCTTCCTTTGTACCTATGTATAAGTATGTTTCTATCGTACTTTTCTTTACGGAATTGTCCTCTACACAGTGATAGATTTTTTTAACAATTTGCCATATTCCCTTAATTTTCGCATATATCTTGTCCTTTCCTGCTGTTCATAGTATGTTTCTTTCCATCTAAAAAGTAGGAGTAAACCATTTTTACATTTCAAAAGTATGGTTATAACATACTATTAAGGAGGTATTGATTATGGCACTAAAACCACAGTCTTTTGGAGTTGCGCTTAAAAATGCACGAAAGGCAAATCGGCTTACACAAGCTGAGTTGGCTGAAAAACTGGATATTTCACTGTCTTATCTGAAAGACCTTGAGTATTTCAGGAGTCTCCCAAGCCTTGAGCTGTTCGTAAATGTCATCGAAATGTTTAACCTTTCTGCTGACGAAGTGATCCATCCAGATAACAACAACAGCAGCTCTACATATCAAAAACTTGACCGACTGCTCCATCAATGTGATGAGTCACAGCTTGGCATTATCCTTGCAACAGTGGAAGCCGTTATAAGTGCATCCGAAAAAGCACAACAGGAGTAGGATATCAGAAAATTGCGGTAATCAGGCTGTAATTTCCCTGCAATATTCCTGTATTTCAAAAACAGCTCATTCCCACAAATCAAAACACCTTTCAGGCAATCCCCTCTATACCCTCTGGTTTCATATGCCATTCGGCAATACTGTGGAAATGAGCTATTTTTATTTCCTGAGTTCTTCAATAAACTTATCTACAAATTCGTCTTTTTTTATCAGTCCCAGACCTGACAACAGATAAACACAATCCACATAACCTTGCAGATATGATTTTTCTTCCTGTAAATAACTTACTTCTTCCGCCTGTTCCTGCCACTTAACCAGAAGCTTCCTGTCAGCCTCCGGGATGTTTTCCAATACCGCCCTGCACTCTTCCATAAGTTTTTCCGCCTGCTTCTGTTTTTCTGTCAGTTCCGGCATCCGGACAGATGATGCCCTTGATAACTGCTCCCCCCGCAACTGATTTAGGAATTGCGCTATCTTTTCCAATACTTCATTTTCCATTTCAATCAACCTCCATATCCGACTATTATGCCCATTATTGCCACAAAACTTTTACCGGCATACCTGTATTGACATAAAAACAGACAACGTACAACCTTACACATACGCTGCCTATTTTCCCATCCGATAACCAATCCCCCGAACTGTCCGAATGTATTCCGGCTGTGCCGGATCATCCTCTATCTTTACCCGTAAACGCCTGATATGGGAAGTGATATTGCTATCATCCAAAGCGTACTCGCCATTCCAAATGTAGTTATATATCTGATCTTTCGATAATGCCATCCCCTTATTCGATGCAAGATAATACAGCATTTTAAATTCCGTATTGGTCAGCAGTATTTCCTTTCCATCCTTATAAACATTGTGCTGAGTCATATTTATTTGAAGTTTTCCAATACTGATTACACTCACGCTTTTCCCCGGCTCTATTTTATGCCCATCCTGTGAATTGTTTACAACCGCCATAATCTTATCAATCAATGACTCTTCCTCTTCCGGTATTGATAAAATCAACACTTTTGCCAAAACTATACCCTCTTTTATATTTCTTACTATTGTAATATTTTAATTATTACACTTGTGATATTTAATGTCAAGGGAATTTTATTAAGAAATTGACATTTGCTGCATTTCTCTCTATAATGTATATTACAGCCGTAAGATTTAAAAGGAGGTTCAAAAATGAAAGCATTGCCGCAGATTTCAGAAGCAGAATTTGAAGTGATGAAAGTCATATGGAAACACGCACCGATCAGTACCAATGAGATAACGGATAAATTAACGCAGACCACCAAATGGAGTCCTAAAACAATACAGACTTTAATCAAACGTCTTGTGACAAAAGGGGCGCTTTCTTATGAAAAACAAAGCAGGGTATTCGTTTACACTCCTCTAATAGAAGAAAAAGAATATATCGGGCAGGAAAGCCATTCTTTTCTTGAGCGTTACTATGACGGCGATATTACCGCCATGCTTTCCGCCTATATTGAAGATGACAAGCTCTCTGAATCAGAAATAGACACCCTGCGCTCACTTCTGCTCAGAAGAACAAAAAACAGGAGGAATTAGCATGGCAGATTTCGGAATACGTTTTTTTCTTTGCAATATTTTAATTTGCGCCATAGTAGGCTTACTTCTTATGATAAAACAGGCATTGAGAAATCACCTGACCAGCCGGATGCAGTTTAATTTATGGTTCCTGCTGCTTGGGCTGCTGGCAGTTCCGTTTATCCCTATTCGTCCATTTGGATTTTCACAGATCTTCTCATTGCTTGACAAATGGAAAAATGCTGCATCATCCAACACGGGAACTGTTACAGAAACAGCAGTAAATGTGAGTGCGTCCGGCACTACAAGACAGATAAATGATTTTGCGCTGTCTGTAAGCGGCAAAACGCCATCTGTTATCGGACTCATACTGTTCGGAATATGGCTGGTCGGCATCTTTGCAATGCTTCTGTTAGTAATGAAATCGAAAGCCCGGTTGAACAATTTGAAAAAATCTGCGCTCCCTTTGCAGAGCAAAGAAGTCCGTATGTTATACGGCAACTGTCTGAGCGAGCTGAAGATAAAACGGGACATACCTGTTTACAGCACCGCTTTTTTGAAATCTCCCATTATTGTAGGATTATTCAAACCTTGTATTTATCTGCCAATCCACCTGATCTCGGATTTCCATGTTAATGCCGAAAGAAATAAAGGAATATCCGAAAGGTGTTGCAACGCTGCAGATATGCGGTATATGCTGCTACATGAATTACAGCATTACAAACATAAGGATGCCATTGCAGGCTATCTTATGAACTTTTTTGGTATATTGTACTGGTTTAATCCTTTGGTATGGTATGCACTGAAAGAGATGCGTAATGACAGAGAAGTTGCCTGTGATACTTCTGTCCTAAAGATTCTTAACGAAAACGACTATGAAGATTATGGCAATACACTGATAAATTTTGCAGAAAAAGTTTCACTGACGCCTTTCCCATTTGCCGCCGGAATCAGTGGAACCATGAAACAGATGCAGAAGAGAATTATCAATATATCCTCTTATGAAACGCCTTCCGCCTGGAAAAAAATAAAAGGCTTTACTGCTTTCGGTATCATTGCAGTTATGCTTTTGGGGCTTACCCCGATGCTCTCCACCTATGCGGCGGAACAAAGTTATTATAAGTGGGACGTATCCCCCGAAAAAATTGATTTGATCGACCTGTCTGCATATTTTAATGGATATGAGGGAAGTTTTGTCTTATATGACCTGAAAAACGATACATGGAGCATTTATGACATGGATCATGCCACTTTACGGACAGCACCAAATTCTACATACAAAATATATGATGCACTGTTTGGATTGGAAGCGGGCATTATCACTCCGGAGGATTCCCTCATGGTATGGAATGGAGCCGACTATCCATTTGAAGCATGGAACGCTGATCAGGACTTGTATTCTGCAATGCAGTCCTCTGTCAACTGGTACTTTCAAGAAATAGACGGGCAACTCGGTACATCTGCCCTCCGCAGATACATTAAGGAAATAGGATATGGAAATGAAATTATAAATTCAGACCTTTCCTCTTATTGGATGCAGTCGGCACTAAAAATATCCCCGGTGGAGCAGATTGAACTTTTGACAGACTTATACAACAATGACTTTGGCTTTACCCGAGAAAATATAAATGCAGTAAAGGATTCCATCTGCCTTTTTTCATCTGAAAATGAAAGTTTTTACGGAAAGACCGGAACCGGACGGATAAATGACAATGACATAAACGGTTGGTTTATCGGCTACATAGAAACCGCTGACAGCACATACTTTTTTGCCACCAATATCCAGTCCACAGAAAATGCCACAGGCAGCAAAGCATCAGAGATCTCATTCTCCGTCTTATCTGATATGGGTATATGGGAAGAGTAAAATCTGATTTGTGAATATTCATTGAAATAAATAATGCTCCCTTTTAAGCAGCCCATGTAAAATACAGGCTACCTAAAAAGGAGCATTTTTCTACCATAGTTCAGTTATTGTCTCCCAAATAATTACAGATATTTTCAATAGTCATGTCTTTACTCAATATATGCTGTTCAACATCTGCCATTACACCCTCCGCAAGATTAAATTCATTTTCCCCGGCTAAAAATATTCTGAGAGCCGGACGTGGAACCATACCTGTCGGTCCTGCTCCGGAAACATAATTGAATATAATAATTATATCCTCTTTTCCGTCATCATTTATATCCCGAAATGCAACAGCGCCAATGCCGTCAAACATTCCTCCATATTCCTTTAAATTATTACAAGGAAATTTATATAATATCTGGTCATCCCTAACCAAGAAAAATGAAGGTTCCTCATTAACATGCCATGATGTCGGTCTACACGATACAAATGTAACTTCTCCCCAATCATCTAATGTAACATCAAACGACTGCTCCTGTATCATATACTCATCTATTTTTTCTATTGAACCAATATCATCATCCGAATTTACATCATTCTCATCCAGTTCCATATCTTCCTGACTTTCTGATTCACCTGCATAAGCTGTCTGTGGATTTATCTCTTGAATTTCATCCACATCCCCCACTTCTGCACATTCTTCTTTATCCGTTAACTGTTTTACCTCCTTTCTCCCATCAAAGTATAGGGTAATCTGCTCATCGGATTGCTCATCTCCGGACAGAATTACTTCCACACAATCCTCATACCATGTGACCTCCCATATACTGTTGCGTATGCACCCGCCATCATCAAACAGCTCAAAGTCTGCTTTGGATATTTTACTTTCGCACTCATAAAGAATTAGCCTCCCTGAAGCAGAACCAAACGGAAAATCAGCCTCTCCGACAGCCTGTAAAACCAGATTATGAGTTCCATCCGGTGAAACAGAAGTATCTGCCTCTGTTATTTTGTAATCTGACACATAGACAAAACTCCCCCAAAGCACAGCAATTATGATAAAAACAGCAGCTACAAAACCTAATATAAACTTCATTATCTTTTTCATTGTTCCATATCCTTTCTTCTTTCAACTTCAGGCGATACTCATAATTACTCTCTGATAATCCGGTATTGGTATTCCGGTATAGTTGAAATCCCATCATTCAGAATTTTATTCCCCAAATACTGAAAACTGCCATCTTCTGAAAACTGCACTGTAAGCTCATGTGTTATCACTGCATCATCACATAAAATCATGCTGCACACTGCATCCACAGTTAAAGTAACCGTTCCATCATCGTTTCCCCTGATGTCTGTAACTTCTGGAAAGGAAGTTCCAAAATAGGTAGGGGCATAGTTGAAACACCCCAGTCTTACCCATGCATAAGTCTGTTTCTCTTCATCAAATACCGCATAGCTTTGTATCTCCTCTGCTGTTACCGGAAGATATTCCATGATCAGATGCTCAAACTCATCTTTTGGTATCCCGTCCGGATAATTCTCCGAAAAAAACTGCTTCTGATATTTCATTGCATATAAATATTCATACATCCCATTATAGTCCAACTTTTCCATATGGTCTGCATCCCAATCAGAACATAAAAGATTGTTTCCCTGATAGGCCAATCCAAGCACACACTTTTCGGACATTTCCCTGTTTTCTTCTGTTATGGGCTTTACCCTGACTATGCAGCTCCCATCCACTATTTCAGTAACTTCCGGGTATTCCGGTACGCATAACTCATAACAAAAATATCCTTTATCCGTAAATCTCCACTCTTTGATCCGGTTATAGGAAATATATGTTATCACAGGCTTATCATCTCCGCTCCATGCAGCTTTTGTGGATAAAACATACATATCCTTTCCATCATAAGAGTATTTATATCTCCCGATACCGCCGTCCGAATGTATTTCATAAACAACTGCTGAACCGCTGCTGCCTGCTGTGGCAGCATTTAAAAAATCTTCCAACTCTTTGTAGTTTTCCATATTAGAATATATTTCCGTTACTGTAACCGGGCATCCAGCGTCTTTCAGCTTTTCCACCATCTGATCTAGGACTTCATCCGCAATAACAACATTGGACGCACAGCCTTTATCTGCATTTTTGTATAGCTCCGATATAAGCCCCATCATTTCTTTGCAATCTCCTTCCGCTTCTTCCCTTTGACGGGCATCTATCGGAAGATCATAGCCTTTTTCTATCTGACTGTCTGCATCTGCTTCCCTGTCTGTGCTTTCTGCATATTCCTCTTGTTCATTTTCTCCGTTTTTGCCAGCGCATTCGTTTTCCATACTTTCCCCGTTATTGTTACAGGCACACAACAAAACACTGCACATCAGCATGATAATAAGCAATGTATTCCTTTTCTTCATAAACGCACCTCAAACTCTTCACTTCCGCATATCTGGCGCATCACCATCCTATTGCACCAAAATCCAAATCTTCTGTCAGAATATATTCATCTTCTTTCTGAAAAACATCTATTACAAAAGCTGTGACGATTCCATTCTCTTTTTTTATCCTGCTCCGGGGAATTGAACTATCATCTAACAATTCTGCTAAGTCGAACCACATTTTAAATTCTTCTCCTGTAACCTCTTTTTCATTAACAGTTGCCATATCCGGATTATATTCGTCAAAAATCCCTGTTATATATTCTCCATCATGGTATGAAAGGCAGACATAACAACTCCCATCCGAACCGCTATTTATAAGAATAATCGTATTATCCTTGTAATACACTCCGTTAATATAGCCCCAATCCTCCGGTTCATACAAATCTGCAATCTTTTTCACGATACCGTTGTCATAGGTAAATATTCCTAACGACACATCATCCCCTATGATCAATTCAGGAACACTATCATCATCAAAATCGTGTATCCCGATATAGCCGATACAAGAATCACTGTTTATCTGCTTAAGTTCCTGACGGAAGATATACGGATCTGCTAAATAACTTTCCATGTTGCGGACAATCTCTTTATAGGCATTTTCCCATTCTGGTACGATATGCGGATTTTCCTCTTCTTTTCCACAGGCACCAAGCAGGATAACACATAACAACATATTGACCAGTAAAAGAAAATTCTTCATCGACATCCCAATGCCCCTCCTTTTATTTTTCAATTCGTGGCAGTTCCAGTTCCTTTTGCTCAATCGTATTAGACAAATAGCGAAATGTCCCATCCGGAAATGGCTGGACTACAATCTGATTTGTAAAAGCATAATCTGAATTGTAATCTGTCCAGACTCCATCCACATAAAGGGTGATTGTCCCATCTTCATTCTGTCTGTAATCTACCACTTCCCCAAAAGGCGGAAACTGTCTTGCAAATATCATTTCATATTCATAGCCATCCGCATCTGCATGATAACCGCAATATTCCCTCACCTGTTCTACGGATACCGGAAAGCAGGTGGTCATGACACGCTCATAAACCTCCGCAGGTATCAGCCCGCCCTCCGCCCTGAAAGGTTCATTTGTGTATATCCGGTATATGTCCTCAAACATGCGTGGCATTAAAATTTCCTCCACATTACCGGCATCCCAGTTTGTTACAAGCATATTATAATTCACGAAACTAAGCCCATATATGTACTTTTTTGTCAGTTCCCTGCATTCATCCGACAAGGGTTTTACCCTGTAATACTCCCGCAGATTTCCATGTGCAATTACCTCCGTATTTGTGTAAATAAAATACCCCTTCTCTGTCAGCTTTATCTCTTCCAGATCATTGACTCCAAAACTTTTTATTTCCGGTATGCCGCCTTCCCGCCAGCCTACCGAAACATAATAGGATTGTATTTTCCCGTTTCTATGAATAAATGTCAGCGCACCTATATTCCCCTCCCTTTGTACGCTAAACACTGTAACCATTGCATCCATGCCGAAAACATAAGAAGTATAAAAATCCTCCATTTTCTGATAGTTTTCCATATTTATGTCATCAGAAACACTTACAAGCCCCTGTTTTCCCAACTGCTTTACCACTTCTTTCCTCTGTTGATCCGAAAACCCCTCAATACGAGAATATGCTGTCTCAGGATATAAAATTTCCAACCCTTTATATAGCTCCATACACTGCTCTGCCGCTGACATTGCTTCGCTCTGCAAATTCTGTTCTTCTTCTGCTGTCAAAACACTGACAGGTTCCAAAACCTCCATAGGAGAAATTGTAGCAGGCTCCTCAGACTCTTTCACAAAACATTCCATTGATTCATCTTCTTTTACAGCTTCCCTGCCTTCGATTATGATTGGCGGTTCCCACACTTCCTCTGCGTTCTTTTCAGAACCTCTTTTCCCCAAAACAATGCTTCCTGTTATAACAATAATTACCATCAGCACAATAAAGAAACCATACTTTTTAATAAGCCATTTTACATCTTCCACTATTCTGCTCCTCCGTATATCTCAAGCCATTCTTCCTTTGTCAGACGATTGGAATGCCACCAAATATCATGTTCATCTTCTAAAGAGGTCATCTGATTCGATATAAACTGAAAGCAGTCCCCATCCAGTGGGCGGATTACTGTCCTATGCGAATACGCCACAGAAGTATTGCTATTTGGATATACCGCATTGATGAAAAGCGTAATTGTCCCATCCTGATTTTCCATATAATCTACCACTTCGGGATATGGAATGTCAGGATATTCGACTTCATAAAATCCCCGTGGTCTGTATTCATAAGCTGCCTTTTCTGGAATATATGTTGTCTCTCTCCGAAGTGCTTCCTTACTTACATTAAAATATGTCATAATGACATCCTCAAATATTTCTTCCGGTATCTGATAGACCGCTCCGACCGCCAAACTTTCGTCTGCAGCATAAGGAATGGACTGCTCATATAAAATTGGATAAAGGCTGTCAAATATATCATAAAAATCCAAATCTCCAATATCTTCTTCACTCCAATCAGTGAGAAAAATATTGTTCCGCTCATAACCGACTGGCAGGATATACTTCCGGTTCAATTCCCTGCATTTTTCATCTAACGGTAATACCCGCAATGCAGTATGTTCCGGTGTATCACTTAATGTAAGCACATAGTTTTCATCCGAAAAATAACTTCCTTCAAAGAGCAGATACCCTTCCTCTGTATATTGCCATATGTCCGCCGGATAGCTTACCGTATTCCTGTTCTGGAGGCATCCGTTTTTATCATACTGGTAATACCCTCTGACAATATTTACATTGCCGTCCTCTGTTTTAAGATCAAATTTCCGAAAGCCAAAGTCTTTGATTACTATGATTGTCAGCACTGCACTCTTCTTTTCATCTACCGCTTTACAAAAATCTATTACCTGTTCTGCTCCTGCCATGTCAACCTGATTTTCACTGTCAACAGCCACATAACCACTCTCGCCAAGCCTTGCAACAATACGCCGCAGCGTTTCCAGACTGCCTAAAGTGTTTGTTTCTACCGCTTCATCATAAATATCACGGTAAACTGCCGCTATGCTTATCGCATTATCAAAGTTATCTTCACTTGACGGATACACTTCATGATCCACAACTATTTCCCTAACCTCCGATACCTCTGGTAATTCATCGCCGCATCCTGCTATCATAAGAGAGACAATGCTAATTGATACGAATAAAGACAGGATTTTATTCATTTCTGCCAAACCAGCTTTCCAGAACTTCTTTATCTTTTCCAACAACATAGCCACTTCCTCCTCTCCCCTTTACATCTTCTACCATACTGACAATCAGAATCGGATGTTCTGCTGTATTTTCCGCTGTAAAGACAGAAAACCATCCAAGTTCTGTACCGGAAGTATCCTCTTTAGAGGCTTTGATTTCTGCTGTTCCTGTTTTCCCTGCCAGCAGGACATCCTCCCTGTGTGCCACATAGCCCGTTCCGTGAGAGTCATTGATAACCTTTTTGATTCCCTCCAATACAAGGTTTGTTGTATTTTCAGAAAAAGCGTTTGGAATCCAGTATTCCGGCTCTGCATCCGGACGATAAACAAAATATGGTTTTATCACATTTCCTTTATTACAAAAAGCTGTGTAAATACATGCCATATGAAGCGGATTTACTAAAATCTGCCCCTGCCCGTATCCGCTGTCTGCCAGTTGTATCTCCGTTTCAATATTCTCCGTATTGGAATACTGTGACTTTGACATTACAACTTCAAAGGGCATTTCTTCTTGAAACCCCAGTCCTAACAGAGAATCCTTCATTTCATCTGCGCCGATTTTTAATGCCGCTTTCGCAAAGTAAATGTTATCCGAATAGATCAGGGCATTTTCCAGAACAACCGGATCATATGCATGAAGCGTTGTTACATGATACGAACCCCATGAAGCGTCCTTCTGCCAGCTTAGCCCTACATTTCCATAATCTTCATTGGGATCAACTGCCCCCGACTCCAGCCCGATTGCCGCAGTAACCGGTTTAAATGTAGAACCCGGACACCATACCTGCCGGAAACGGTTATACAGAGGTTTGTTTTCATCCTCATTCAGAGCCGTCCATTTCTCACTGGATAATCCCATAATAAAATCATTGTTGTCATAAGACGGTGTGCTGACTAATGCCAATACTTCCCCCGTATATGGATTCATCGCTACGGAACAGCTTTTATCTTCCCGGAACTGTTCATATAAGGCTCGTTGAAGTTCTGAGTCAATCGTCAGCTTTATCGTTTTTCCATGTTCTACCAGCCTGCTTGCCAGTTCTTCCTTTGTATTGCCTTCGGCATCCACAATATAAATCCGGCATCCATTCTGTCCTTTTAATTCGCTCTCAAACAGCCCCTCAGTCCCGCTTCTTCCGATGACACTGCTCGCAGTATATCCTTCCCCGGCGTGTTTCTCCAAATCCTCTGCCGTGACACTCTGAACATATCCGACTAAATGCGCTGCCGCATCTTTTAACGGATATGCCCTTACCTCCGTGTCTGAAATCATAACTCCCGGTATCTCAAGCAACTGCTGCTGCCTTTCATATTCTTTTAACACTTCTTCGTCTGGTTCCATTGACATCAGTTCTATTTCTTCCACTTTTTGCAGTGTTTTGAGCGGAACAAAAGAATCCTCTTTTACCCACTTTGCCGATAACTTCTTTTCTATTTCTTCCGGCTTCATTCCCAACAACTCCGCTATCTGCTCTATTGCGCTATCCACATTTTCCAGTTTTCCCGGCACAATTCCCACAGAAGATGCAACACCCGGTCCCGCAAGGATACGCCCATTTCTGTCTAATATTTCTCCCCTTTTTGCCTGCGTGGTAGAAACCCTTACTCTGTCCGTGGAGGATACCCCCGGATAAATCAGGGAATCAGTCCACACCAGCTTGTAGCCATCTTCTCTTTTCAGGAAATATGCCTCATTTTCAAAGCTGATATTTCCTGCAACAGTATCAAACGCTGTCTGGTACTGCACAACGTTTCTTTCTTCGTTATACGAGATAATTGTAGTTGTCATATTCTGTATTTCTATCCCTTCATAGATAGCAGAATTACGTTTTATAAAATCCTCCTCGCTGATCTGCCCAGAGGCTTCCACATCAAGCATTTGGTACATTTCCTTATATTTTTTCTCCTGAATGTAACTCATATAGGTAACGAGCAGCTCATCCGGTTTCATTATATTACTTTCCTGTCTCGCTAAAATCAGCATAAATACTACCATACCAAATGTAATTGCTATCAGAATGCCTGTAATGATCCATAAGAACCTTTTTGCTCTCTTTCTTCTGCTCCTTGTTTTCCTCTTTGCCATAAACATCCTCCAATCATGACTGATTATTTGTCATAAATATTACTATTGTAAGATTTTGTGATAAAAAAATTTATCCTTCTATTCTAATAAATATTACACCTGTAAGATTTATTAGTCAAGTAAAATAAAAAAGTTCTTTGAGTGATACCATCTCTCAAAAGAACTTTTTATATTAAAACACTCTTTACTAACTTTTCAAAAGATTGAAGTAATCTCATATCATCCCCCGTCCTTTTCTTCGATCCTTTCATATGATTCTTCCCAGAATCCCTTCTTGCTTATCTGTGTACCATTTTCCGGACTGATATATCGCATATGCGCCTTTTTCAAGAGCCATTGCAGCCACGCCATAATCCTGAGTTACAACAATATCATTTCTCCTACAAAGATTTACAAGTGCAAAATCAACAGCATCTGCTCCTGCTCCGATAACCTTCACCTCACTGTAATCAGAATCCAGCACATGATTGGTGTCGCATAAAAGCTTAACCGCAATATTATTTTTTCCGCCACCTGTTCCACAATCGGGATTACCGGATAGGCATCTGCATCAACATATATTCTCATCCGATTAGCTCTCTCCTTGATCATCAGGCTCCCATATATCAGGATTTAAGCCCATTTCTTCCCATGTGACTCCATAAGGCGCTCCACCAGAAGTATAACCTGCTATATAATAAAAAGTGGCATCCTGATCCTCATGGAATACCGGATTATCCTTCTGCATTCTTTTCTGTTCACGAATCTTCTTCCTTTTTGCCTTTTTAGCTCTCTGTATATCCTGATAGGCTTTTTCTGCCGCCTTTTCTCTATCAATCTGCTCTTGCGTCAAAAATACACCTAATAACTGCAATTCAGCAACAGCTTTCATACGGTCTACGGCAAATTTTTTCCTATACGCTTTTATGATATCCCCGCCGTATGCTGTACCGTCATATTCTGCCACCCACTTTTCTGCTTTTACTTTGCGGTCTACAAATTTCATCGCCTTCTTAGCCGCTTTACCTTTTCCTTTTTTCATAGTACATCATTCTCTCTTACTCGAATATTCGACATTTCTCATGATTAACAATTTAACTTTCCACAATTTCAAATCCCGCATCCTCTAAAACTTTTCTATCTGTTTCCGAAAAACTCTTTGGTTTTGGTATTCCAAGTGCCAATAAATATCGGGCTCTTGAAAAAGCCACATAAGCAAGCCTGTTTTCTTCTCCAATATTCGCTCTATCAAACCATTGTTTCCAATAACCGCCTGAATGTTCATCATTACCCGCCTGATAAGAAGACAAGAAAAACACTGCATCTAAACTCATTCCTTTGCATCCATGAATTGTTTCAATAGCATATTTCATTTCTCCTTCTTCATTGTCAAACAGAGTCTTTTCAACTATCTTATCTTTATTTCCTTTTCTTATTATCCCTATATCATATGTACATTCTGATAATTCAGGCATGTCTCTTACATTCTCTGTCATTAGCTTATTTAATCTTTTTTTCCATTCTGTCCACGTAACCGAGAAATCATTTAGTTGTTGTGCTTCTTTTAGAATATTCCTTATCTCAAATAATACCCTCTTCCAATCCCTGCTCTCTATCTCTTTGGGTCTATATAAAAATTGGCTATTTAAATGCTCACTTGTCTTAAAAAAAGTCCTACGAGTGCTTTTTGCTAACATATCAAATAGCATCTTAAAATCAGAAACTTGGCTTTCCCGATTAAGCAAATATACAACTTGAGCGATTGTTTCTAAATTATTGGAACCTTGGTTATTACTTTTCATTCCAAGCAGTTTATTTTTCAAATTGTTATTTCTGACAATTATTCTGCTTTCCCTTACATTCAGATTATTTTCAAGCACATACTCATGAAACTTATTAACAGCATGTTTCTCTTTCCCTTTAGTGTAAAGAATAGCAACTAAGGGAATACCTGCTTTATTGATATTTCTTCCTACAGTTTTCTCCTGTCCTTTCACAACATATTCCGAGGCAACTACAATTGGTTGACAGCTTCTATAATTTTCTGTCAACAATTTAATATCAAAACAATGGCTTTCAATAAAATCCCTGGTATCATCGGGTTCGATATTTCTAAATCCATATATCGCCTGATTCAAATCGCCAATCAAATGGATTTTGCACCCTTTTTCACAAAGAGTCGCCAATAATTCTAGCTGGACATATGACAAATCCTGGCACTCATCCACAAAAATTATAGGAAAACGTTTTGCTATCAGCTCTGCTATTTCAGGATATTTTTCAAGCAATAAATTTGACATATACTCAATATCTTCATAAAGTGCAAATCCACTTTTCCAAAATCTCAGCTTTGTTTTTGCCAAATCCATTTCTCGCCAATCATCTTGCTGTATCAGACTTTGCAAAATCTCCTTTCCTTGTCTGCTTCTGGTACCGCAATATTGATACGAATCAGTCTTAAAATCCCGGAAAAATTCATGTGCTTTGATATTTCCCAATTCTTTATATTGATACTTACTGCTATACGCATTTAGAAAATCAGAAATGTAACTGCTTTCTATTAACCGTATACTTTTGTCTCCACGTTCATCTCCATCATATTTCATCAGTTTATGTAAAAACGGATTTGCAATATAACCATGAAGCCAACCTGTAAAAGTCCCCATATAATGCGGATATTCCAATTTTCCGTTTAAATAGCAATCCAGTCTGCTATTTATTTCTTTTTCCGCTGAATTTGTAAAAGTCAAAACAGCAAAGCCTTGGGTTTTTAACTTCCATTGTTCCTTTTCATATGCCACTTTTATTGCCAAAACTTCCGTTTTTCCACTTCCCGGACACGCCTTCAGAAAAGTGTTTTTCCACAATTGCGATGTTACATAATCAATTTGTCCCTCATTCATATTATTAATGAAACTTTTCCCTAATCGCTTGCATCTGCTATTTTGTTTTCCATCACAGGCTGACTGTTCAGAATGGCATTTCTCTTTCTTACATAATACCCTGCATATTATTTTTCTCTTATTTTCCTTCATTTTCCTCAGTAATCTCCAAAACAAATCTAATTGCTTCTTTTATATATTCTGGTACAATAAAATCATTTGTACTGTTAATTTTTTCTAATAGTAATTGTGCAAATAATCCTTTTCCCAAATAGCTTGCGTCAATTTGCTTTAATATATCTAAAGCAATCTTCGACTGTTCCACTTTTTCGTTGTTCTGATATGCTGCCAAGTACCCATTCAATCTATCTCTGATATCGCCATTAGTAGGTAATACGTCCAAAATGATTTCAATCATTTTCTTAGCATTTTCTTTTTCCAGTGCCAAGTCATATTCAAATGTCTTTACATTAGTATAAATCCGGCACCTGTCCGTCATATTCTTTACTTGCTCTTTTAAAAACAACTGTGGATTTTTTCCTTCGGCATTATCATTCTTTTTAGGAGCCTCTTCTTTTGGATCATTATCTGTAATTGCTGCACATAAGATTGGCACAAAATCTGTCTTTTCATACTCATCTTCTCCAAACTTATCTTTCTTCCTGAACAAATTAATTCTTTCTTTATATGCTTCTTTACTTTCATCATCTTCTTGCTCAGGAAATATAAGTTCATATCCATCATAAATCTTCATAAAATATTGAAAAAAGATACCATTCATATTTATGACAGAAACCCCCGCCTCTTCCAATGATTTCGGAGCATTAACTAATTTTAACTCACCCAAATATATTTCTGCCAATTTAGGAATAAGCAGAGCCTCCGCCAATCCCTCAACTAAAATATTTCCCTTTGAAAAAAGCAATGTTGAACGTGTTGTATCCATCCACCTGTTTATGAATTGTTTTGCCTGCTCATCTTTTATACACTTTCTAAGGGAAGTGATTTTTATTCCGTTCTTAGTCGTATTAAAGCTAATAATATCTTCAATCGGTGTTGCAGAAGCTATTGTAGTAGAGTGCGTTGTTATTATAACTTGTATATCATTTTTCTCAGCCTGCTCCTTTAAATACTTCAATACTTTTATCTGAATTTGCGGATGTAAATGTGCTTCCAATTCTTCAATCAGCAATATTCGCGGAGAGCTGTAATTCTCTTTTAATCCTTCAAATTCTGCTAGTATTGTTGCTAAATAAATCAAATTATTGTATCCTAAACTATTTTCAAAAAGATTCCTATAAACACTTTCTTCCGTAGGTATTTTCCCCGGAAAAAAAACTATACGCAATGCCTCAACAATTCTTTCAAACGTAACATCCCCAAACCGTATCTTTGTAGTCTGTGCAAACACCGTCCCTAAAGCATTCTCCAAACTATCATTGATTAGTTCATTTGCCCTTGCAATATCAGGTTTTTTCGCCAATTCCTCATTAAAATCATTAACGTCCTTCTCAATATCCGTTAGTTCTCCAGCTTTCCGCTTTTCTTCTAATGATTTTTGAGATAAATTAATCAATAACCTTGCCAGCCTCGAACCACGGCTTGCTTTTAACTTTTTTTCTGCATCTCGTAAAGCTGGAAGATAAACACACTGTATATCATTTAACGGCTCCCATTCAAATATACTATTGGATGCCTCTCCTCCCCATATTGCTTTCTTATAATTATTACGACGATCCTGCTTTCTAACAATGTCAATATTCAAGACAGCATTATACTTTTTATCAAGCCAAGTAATATACTCAACCTTCTTTTCTTCTGATAAATCTGAAAACCTTCCCTTGATAGAAATAGTATCAGCCCACACCTTCTTATCTACTGAAGAATAAAAATCTTCTTCTGAAATTCCACTTCGGGCATACTCATCTTCATTAAGCAGCAGACGTACAGCATCTATGACCGTACTTTTTCCACAGCCATTCTCACCAACTAAAACATTTAGTCCCTTTCTTAAATGCAATATCTGTCTGTCCTTAAACAACCGATACCCTTCAATCTTTATATCCGATAAGTACATCCTATTCTCTCCTCTTGTAATTTTGCAAAATGAAATCACTGTTTTTCTTCTAAAAAATTTCGTTTCATTTCTGCATAGTTCATATGAAGTTCTATCTTTCCTTTATATCTTCTATCTGTTTCATTGACTCTGCAATAATTAACTGATAGAGGTTTGCATACATAATGTCCTTCATACTCTATTGCATAATCACATGGATTGTTGCATGGATTAAGTATCTGCTCTGCCTTTTCATGTACGGCACCTATATTCCAATGTCCCATATCTTCTGATACTTTTCCACACTTCAAATTACATTCCAGCGTCACTATCATAATATGATTGATTAAATATTTTTCTAATTTCCCGATATATATTTTTGCAAAATACAAATACTTCTGTATATCGTCCAGCACTAAAACAATATTTTCATATGGATGCGTTGGATACAAATTGCTTAAATCTGCCTGCATCTTTCCGTCATTTATCCTATGAAAGATATAGGAAGATGTTCTATCTAATGAATGGGTAAATTGATTCCTCAGTTTTGTTCTGACTTCTATATGTTCTGCACACTTCAAATACCTTTTTAATTTTCGCACATTCGTATTTCCTATTTTCCTTATTACATCAGCCTTATTTAAAAAAGAAAAAATGCTAATTTCATCATCAACAGCAAACCCACATTCAAAAAATTCATTCAAAAACTGACGAAGCAAGTCCCATAATACAATATCTCTATACACCGCATCCTCCAAATAGAAAGCATACATTTGTGAGTTTTCCGTTTCTTCTAATGGGCTTTCCATTAACTGTGCGTATTCATAAGACCTTCTGATTGCATATGTAAAATTATGAATCACCTTATTAATTCTAATAATCCACTCTATTGAATTTCTGATACGCATTACTTCTTCCGTAATTTGAAGTTGTTCTTCTTTATATAATCTGCACTCATCAAGCAGCTTTATCGAATCAATATTTTTTTCAATGTACTCTTTAATTTCCTTATCTGTATTAAATGTCTGCATATGACCTCTCTAACCTTATTATTTCAGTTGTATTTTGCTTATTCTATATTATCATTCATTTGCTATTTTTCACTCACACTACAGTCTGTGGAATAAACGCAATAGTCTTATGAACCCCTCCCGTTCTCCTTATCAGCTCCTCTTGCCCCATTATCAATATCAAATTTCTTATCAGTTTTCCCAGTTCTGTTTTATCTTCTTGATCTTTTCTATAATAGAATATTTTGGTTTGAACATTGTCATTGCAAATAAACATTTTCAAAACATCCTGATCGGTGATGTCTAAAGAATGTCCAAATATATATAGCATATGACCTGGATATTCTATCTCGCCCGAAAGTGAATGTGGTTTTAAATAATTGGCATAACCATCTTTGATCTCATCTACCCATTCCAAATACTTATTTCCCGTAGACTTATATATTCTCTGATAGAATTTCTTAAATGACAGCAACTCCAATTCCTTATCTTTTTTATTATCATCCAGATATTCATCAATTCCCAAAACAAGATTACTGGTATTCACATTTTTACCAATATCTGCTTTTCCATGAATATAATCGCATTCGACGTTCTTTCCCTTGCTATATATTCTTTCATATGTATCAAAATAATTAAATGACAATACATGATCCAGATTCAAGTTCTCTATATCTATATTTTTTTCAGCAACTGGGATTTTACCAATCAACTCAACAATATAAATCTCTAATGCACGAGTCAATCTTCCTAATTCTGTATTCAAAAACATAGCAAAATCAATTAATGTTGTATCATCTTTAAATGCCCTTTGCATACTTCCTTTTGATGCCTTATGAATATCAAGCAATATGTTATGTTTTTCCTTCAGCATCTCTTTTAGTTCTTTACCGCTTTTCTTCACAATTATAGCTTCATCTAAGACTTGAATTACTTTGGATATTTCTGCTTCAAAATCAATCCAGTTTCCTCCAATAGATGATCGGCATTTTAAAAAATATTCCAGCCATGTATTTTCACAAATATGACAGTAAAGTTCATTTAAGTATTTATTTGATGTTGTAACTTTTAAATTGTAAATGCCATTATCATTAAAAATTTTTTTACAATCTCTTTTATCAAAAGCTTCTAATAGTACATTTTTTATATCATCATTCATATCCCAATTATCAATATTATCATTTTTATAAGCGTTTAAAGATACATCCTCTGGATAAGTATAAATTCTTCTTGCTCTTTCGCAAAAATCAAGAAAGTCCCCATATTTCGTAGGTAGTCCATGCGCCAGATCAAATCCATTCCCAATAATAAGTATATTCATAATCTTTTCTCCCTCAGCAAATAACATACATAATGATTATACCATAAATCACAGTCAAAATATGTTAAATTTCACTTAACCAAAAAAGGATATGAGAATTTACTCCCACATCCCTTTCTGCTTTATCGGCTTTTTGTAGCTACTGGCTTACTGGCTTCTCTTGACAGATTATCCTCTGTTTTCCTTGTATTTCCTCTTTCATAGGCTTCAAACGCCTCTGCCCCATACTGGAACTCCGGTTCTGCCACCCTTGCAAGCTCTATCGGACTTACAGCTTCCATGCTGGCTGTTCTTTCTGTCTCCCATTCCTCCTTATCCGTCTGGTACTGCTTCACATCAGCGGCAAGCTGCTCCGTCTTTGCTATGGCGGCATCTGCACAATTCAAAATACTGGACAGCAGCTTTCTCTTTGCCTGAAAAGGCTTCTTTATCAACTCTGTCTTTGAAAACTTCTTCTCCCCATACTCCTTTTCCGGTTTATCTGCAAAAGTACGGAAAGTGTTGGCAATCTTCTGTCCGGCTTCCCTCATGCCTGTGCCAAAAGCGTCTATCTTTCCAATGCTCTTATCCACATCTGCTATGGATTCCTGCACGTTCTGGCGGATATTTTCTAACTTCTTCTTAACCCCAAGAAACTCCGCCACTTTATTTAAGGCAGCTTTCCCTTTCTGCTTTGCCGCTGTTACAATCTCCCCTGCCTTTGCCTTGATCTCTGTCCTGACTTCAAACAGTTTTTCCTTCATGGCTTTGCAGTCCTGCTCCAGCTTGTTTACTGCCCTTTTTAGTGACTGTTGCAGCCCTTTCTCCGCCTCACGCTCTTCCATCTTACGAAGCTGGTCCTTTACCGTCACAAGCTCCTCTAAGACCAAATCCATCTTTTTCTCCATGACATCGACATATGCCGCCATTTCAAAGATGCTGTTTGCTGCTTCTTTCATATTATTTTTACGGAGCAGATCGAGCAGTTCCATAAGATTTTTTTCCTTTGTAAGTTCCACGTTTGCTGTCATTTCCATTTTTCTTTTCCTTTCCGCAGGGCGGTTACCCGCCCTGCTCCTTTCTGGTTACTGGATGTGCCTAGCGGAACGGCAGCGGCTCCCCGCTGGCTTTCATAAAGCCCCTGTCATCGGTCTGCATCTGCTGTGAGGCACGTTCCTGTCCCTCCTGCATTGCCTGTTCCTTTGCCTGCTGGTACGTTTCAAGCACCGCATCGTTGAGTTTTTCCCGAAACTCCTTTGTGATCGGGAAACAAACGTCCCTGTACTTGTTGCCCGCCTTGTAGGACGGCATCGCCACGAACATTCCGTTCTTGCCCTCCACCACGCTCACATTGCCTACCGCAAAGTTGTCATTCAGCACAATGCTCGCAAGACCTACCATGTTGCTGCCCTCACGCTCAAAAGGCGTAACCCTGACCGTGAACTCCGGCTCGTCCGGCTCCTCCGCCTCCATCTTGACCTCTGCCTTTCCCGTCTGCTCCATTTCCTCATAGAGCTTTAAGATGTCGCTGTACAGTTCCTCACGGAACTCCTTCGTGATCGGGTTGCAGACGTCCTTATAGACCGGGTTGTTGTGTTCGTCCCTCTCCTTTGTGCGGAAACTGGGCATGGACACGAAATTGCCCTTGCTGCCCTCAAGCACCGCTACATTCGTGACCTTGAAGCTGTCCCCGAACACAAGGGTTGCAAATGCCCTCACACTCTTATCCGGGTTGTTTACTGCGTTCAACTGAATTGAATACTCCATAAGTTCCTCCTTTTCTGTCCTTTCTGGACGATGAAATATTATTTTGTTATCTGAACTGCCTTTCCTTTTCAGAGTGTCAGGCAGGTTCATTCTTCCGCTGGCAGGCTTGCGTCCGGCATACGGATAAAACAGGATAATTGTCCCAACTGCCCTAAATCCAAATCTTTTTTCCCATGAAGGTAATTTGCAAGGGTAATCAGGAAGCCGTCCTGCTCATAGTAAATCCATTCGTCCTGCCCTTCCTCTTTCACGACGGTTACCGCAAAGTCGGGCAGATAGCCGCCCTCATCTTCATCATAATTGCAATAAACTCCTTCATGCAGGTTCAGCCCCAGTTCGGGGATATGCACCTGCCACCCGCTGATGACGATCTGGTAATCCTCATCGCTTTCCAGACAATCGTCCGGCACTTCCGCAAGCTGTTCCATCCCTGCAATGATTTCTTCCACTTCCCCCAGTCTGTATGCTTTTTCCATAGACAATATCCTCCCTGATCCCTTTTACCTCGCAAGGCTCCTGTTCCAACTGTTCCGGTGTACATTTCCCTTTCAGCCATTCATGCACCGTGTCCACGAAGTTTTCCTCTGCATCATACAGATATTCCTTATCTGCCCTGTCATAAATGACGGTCAGCATATTTTGCGGTACAAGCCGCCCCTTTTCCATATGGCAGAAAAATCCTTCATGCACGTTAATTTCATGGCGTGGCAGGTAGACATGGACACCGCTGGTCAGCAGTATGCCGCCGTCCATTTCCGTCTGCCTGTCCGCTTCCGTTGGCTCGGCTTCACATCCCCGCAGAATGTCCTCTATTGTGCCAAACGGGTACTTCCTGCTGTTTTCTTCCATGCTATTTGCCCTCCTTATGGATACAGTGGTAAATCAGGCGCATTGTCCCGCTGTTCTCACAGGTCAGCAGGGTAAGCTCCTTTTCTGTCCCCTGCGCTTTTACCGAATTATCATACGGTCCCACGACTTCCCATGAAACGACTTCATACTGGTGTATACTTCCGTCTTTATCGGTAATCTTTACCGTGTCCCCCTCGGAAAGTTTATTGAGGTACTTAAAATAAGTGCCGTATCTGCTCCCCCGGTGTCCGGCAAGCACACAGTTCCCGGTACTTCCGATTGCCGCTGTATCGGATATATGACCGATGCCATAGGCAAGCTGTTTACTGTCTGCCCCCTCCACAATGGGATATTTCAGGTCTAAGGCTTCTATCTCGATCAGACCGATCACGTCCCCTGACGAAAGCAGGGCTGCATCCTCTTTACTAACGGGGGCTTTGGTATCCGCCGTCTCCGTCTCTGTTTCCCTTTCTTCCTCTTTTTCTCCATCCTCCTGACGCTCCTGTTCCACGTTTTGTTCAAACTGCCCTATCAGTTCATTTGTTTTTTGGTTTCCGTAGAAATGATAGAAAAGGGGGACCGACATAGCCGCCAGTCCCGCCGTAATGAATATTACTGCCAAGATTTTACGAATCATCTTCCCTCCTTCCCGGACGAAAAGCAGTGATAATTTTCCGGCTCCGCTACCCTTGCATTGTCCTGTTCTTCGCAAAGGTCCACATCTTCGGTCTTTCCGTTCTCCAAATCCAACTGCACGTTCAGCTCATTTAACCTTGCCACTTTCTCATTCAGTTCCCCTTCCTGTGTGAAAGGCTTCTTATATTCCTGCCTTGACTGCTCCATGTCACGCTGGTACTGTTCAATGCGCTTTTCCAGTTCCGGTATATTGACAGATATGCCGTGGCAGAGGTTTTCCAGCTTTACCATGTTTCCCACGGGGCTTGTGGATAGTTCCGCCTTATAGTCGGTCTTTCCCCGCAGCACCATGTTGTTTACCCCGATGAAGTTCTTTTCCACCAGAAGCTCAAACCCTTTGAAACTGCCGATATGGGTTGTTTCCCCGGTCTTGCACTGGCTGACCGCCTGCAGCATGAATGTCCCGCCTTCCGTGCGTTCCGTAAATTTTGTGCTTTTCCCTGCAACGTCCACAGTAACCGCAAAATCCGGCTCCGCAATGAGCGCCGCCTCCGCTGTCTTTGTGTCCTCACGCACACAGGCTAATTTCTCCGTTGCCGCCTTGATTAACTTCGGGTAACGGATCATAAAGTTGTCCTGCAGGGAATACCGCTGGCTGTCATAACTGCTTTTCAGCATTTTCAGCCGCTGCACGTCATTTTCAAGCTGCATTTTTTCCTTTATCAGCGGGTTGCCCGTTGCCACGGCTTTTATCTCCGCATAGGAAAGGGTTGCCTCGTCAATGTCCTCACAGGTTCTTGACACAGCCCTGCTTGTCATGACCTGCGAGATGAAACGCTGCTTGTTTTCGACCAGCGACCATGAATACGCATCAAATGTCCCTTTTGTGACATAACGGTAGATTGCCACCTCATCATTCTCATTGCCCTGCCTTACGCCACGCCCCTCACGCTGCTCAATGCAGGAGGGCTTCCACGGGCAGTCCACATGGTGCATTGCCGTGATGTGCGCCTGTACGTTTACGCCCGTCCCGCACTGGTCCGTGGAACCGATCAGTATCTTCTTTTTGCCGCTCCTCATATCCTTAAAGAGCGCCTCCCGCTGTGCATCGGTCTTTGCGTCGTGTATGAAAGCTATTTCCTCTGCCGGGATGCCCTGTTTTACCAGTTCGGTTTTCAGGTAGTTGTAAATGTCAAACTGCCCGCCGTTTTTTATGCGCTCCGCCCAGTCCGGCGTCCATGCCGTTTTCGGTGTGCCGATGTCCGAGAAAATAAGCTGGCAGCCGATTTTACCGTCCTTATTTCCGGCAAAATATTCGGCTGCCACGTTCGCTGCTACCTTATTCAGTTTCCCGTCCGGGTTGTTCGGCGCATCCAGTTCCAGAAGCCTTGCGTCCGTACCTAAAAGCCTTGCCTCCCCCGTTATCTTTAAGAAATTATCCTCTTTCGGATCGACGCCGCCCCCGTGAATCCTCTCCGCACGTTTCGCAAATTCTTCCATAACCTGCTTTACATACCAGTCCGGCTCGCTTTCCACGATGATCGGCTTGCCTTCCCTCAGTGCGGGAACCGGGAGGTTTAACATATCGGCAGTCTGCACGTCCGCCACCTCACGGAATGATGTCATAAGCTCCGGCACGTTTGTAAACTTGTTGAAACGGCTCTTGAAGCGGAAACCGCTGCCTTCCACGGTCAGTTCCAGTGCGGTTGTCACTTCCCCGAAGTTTGCCGCCCATGAGTCGAAATGGTAAATCCCCATCCGTTCCAGTGTCCTTTTCTGCAAATAAAGCTGCATCACATACAGTTCGCACATGGTATTGCTTACCGGGGTTCCGGTTGCGAACACAATCCCCCTGCCGTCGTTGATCTCATCAAGATACTGGCATTTCAGGTACATGTCCATTGCCTTCTTGGAACCAGTGCTGGATATGCCCGACACGTTGTTGATTTTGGAGAAGATCGACAAATTTTTAAAATGGTGCGCTTCGTCCACCATGACGGAATCAATGCCCAGTTCCTCAAAGGTAATCAGGTCATCCTTGCGGCTTTCCTCTGTCAGTTCCTTTAACTGTTCGTCCAGTTTTTTCTTCTGTGCCTCCATCTGCTTGATAGTCCACTGCTCCCCCTTTTCCGCCTTGATTTCATCAATCGCAAAGGAGATTTCCTGTATCTGGTCCTGCAGCATACGCTCTTTCCGTTCCTTTGAGATCGGTATCTTCTCAAACTGCGAGTGCGACATGATGATGCAGTCATAGTCCCCGGTTGCGATGCGGGACACGAACTGCTTCCGCCTGCTCTTTTCAAAGTCACGCTCCGTTGCCACAAGGATATTGGCGGACGGGTACAGCCGCATGAACTCCCCTGCCGTCTGCCCCACGATGGACTTCGGCACCACAATGACATTCTTGTTGGCAAGTCCGAGCCGCCGCTGTTCCATACATGCCGCCATCATGGTAAATGTTTTCCCGGCTCCTACACAGTGCGCAAGCAGTGTGTTTCCGCCGAGAAGGACTCTTGCGATTGCGTTTTTCTGGTGGTCACGCAACTTGATTTCCGGGTTCATGCCGGGGAATGTCAGGTGTGAGCCGTCATACTCCCGCAGGCGGATATTGTTGAATGTCTCATTGTAATAATCCACATATTTCTGCCGCCGCTCCTGATCCTTGAATATCCAGCTCTTAAACGCCTCCTTCATCTGGTTCTGCTTTTCCCTTGCAAGCATGGTTTCTTTTTTATTTACCTCATAATGGTACTTTCCGCCCCCGTCGTCTATCCTGTCACGGACTGTCACGGTACGCAGGTTTAAGGTTTCCTCAAAAATGGAATAGGCGTCAATCCGCTTCGTGCCGTAAGTCTCCGTTGCGGCAATGGAATGGTTGTCATGCCTTTTCCCATCAATGAACCAGTTCATGTTGTAGGTGTTGAGTTTTACCTGTATCCCTGAATTTGCATACTGTGTGCGGACTGCCCTTGCACGATATGGTGTTTTCAGAAGCTCATAGATGAACTCCTCATAATCCTGCGGCTCAATCCATGTGGTTCCGATACGCACGTCGATTTCAGACGCATCAAGGCGCTCCGGCTGCACGTTTTTCAATGCCTCCGCATTGACGCCGAATAACTCCGAGTTCTCCTTCCGGTACACTTCCGCAATCCTTAACTTGTCACGCACATTGCCGGACAGGTATTCGTCCGCCGTTTTCCATCCCATGTTCAGGTTGTCGGGGTTGTATTCCGTTGGTTCCAGATACACAAGCCCCTCAAGGTCTTTTAAGAGCGCCGCTCTCTTTACTTCCGCCTCCGCATCCGGCGAGAGTGTGCTGCCTTCCGGCAGGCTTTCCATCTCTTTGCTGATGTCAGGCTCATAAATGCTCAGCATGAACGGGATATTGACCGTCCCGAATTCATTGACGGACACGTTCAGCGCCTCCACCGCAGTTTCCACACGCTCCACCTGATTCTTCGCACGGATTGTCTGTTTGTAGAACATATCCGCTTTTTCCACCCTTCCGTCCTCGTCCACGACCTCAAGGGAACACAGAAGCGGGTAATCCGCATCGTCACGGAATGCCTGCTGGCTCCCCCTCCCGGTCAGCGGTCCGCATTTTTTCACATAGGCATCATACTTATCATTGAGTAATTTCTGCTGTGCCGCCAGCTCCCCGCTGCTGCACCCTTCCGTCTGTATGAAGATTAGCTGTCTTGTGATTGTGCGGATTTCGTCCATGCCCTTTATGCGTTCTTCCGCTGTTGCCGACACTTCCTTGCGGTACATGACGGAATTTTCACGGTAGTAGAGTTTTCCGTCCACAAAGGTATAGGTGTAATTCTTCACGTCGGGATCAGCCTCTATAATGTCCTGCGTGTTTTCCTCTTCCGCCGCAAGCTCCACAACATCGGTTATCCTGCCGGAAAGCCGTCCCACCGCTGTTTCCAGTGCGGATTTCAGGTCAAAGTTTTCATCATGGTTAATACAGCTTGTGTATTTGCTGCCGTTGCCGAACATGCGTGTATCGTATTCCATTGTTCCGAGCATCATTTCCGGGTGTTCTGCAAAATAAGAATTGACCGCAATGCCGTCCTCCGTCCTGCCAAGATGCACCCAGTCCGGCTCCGTCACGATCTTTCGCTCCCTCTTTTGCAGGAATATGATGTCGCTTGTGACATCGGTTCCTGCGCTGTCCCTGAACGCCGTATTGGGGAGACGGACTGCGCCGAGCAGCTCCGCCCGTTCCGCAAGGTACTTCCTTACCGCAGGGTTCGCCTTGTCAAGCGTTCCCTTGCTTGTGATGAATGCCACAATGCCGCCCGGTCTGACCTTATCCATCGCCTTAGCAAAAAAATAATCATGGATACGGAAATTGTGCTTTGCGTACTTCGCATCATAGATCTTGTAGTCCCCGAAAGGCACGTTGCCAACCGCAACATCGAAAAAGTTATCCGGGTACTGCGTTTCCTCAAATCCCCTTACCTTTATCTGTGCCTTTGGGTACAGCAGCTTTGCAATCCGCCCGCTGATGTCGTCCTTTTCCACGCCGTAGAGCCTGCTGTCCTGCATGGTTTCCGGTAATGTTCCAAAAAAATGACCGACACCAAGTGCCGGCTCTAAAATAGTGCCTTTACGGAAACCGAATTTATCCAGTGCGCTATAAACTGCCTGCGTGATAACGGGGGAAGTGTAAAATGCCGTGTTGACCGTCTCCCTTGCGTCCTCGTATTCCGATGTGGAAAGAAGCTCTTTCAGTTCTGCATACTCTTTCTGCCAGCCCTCATTCCTCTCGTCAAAAGCCTGTGCTATGCCGCCCCATCCCACATAACGGGCAAGAACCTTCTGCTCTTCCAGTGTGGCAGTCCTGCCCTCATGCTCGATCTGCTTTAACAGCCGGATTGCCTCCACGTTCCACTGGTATCTTGTTTTCTGTCCGCCTTTTGGAAGTTCAGCCTCCTCAAAGTGGAAATTCCCTTTCCGCTGCCTGCTTTTGAGGTTTTGAACCTTGTCCTCAAATTGTTTTTCTAAGGCAGATTTCTTTTCATAAGGTGTTCTGGCATAATCCGCTGCATATTCATTAATTCTCCGCTGTATAACAAAAGCCCCCGCCCGGATCAGGTATTCCATAATGGAATAAAGCTGTTCATAGGTTGCGGAAAATTTCTTCCGTTCCCCGTCCCTGCTCTTTAAATCTACCATAAAGGCATCCCTGTTCTGGATATACTCCACAAGACCGTAAGCGTTGTTGTGGTATGCCTTTGTCTGGTCCTTGTCCTCCATATGGTTTATGGTGCGGTTTAGGAAATGCAGCTTATCCTCTTTTGGCAGGCTGCTTTCTGCTACCATCTGCAAAAATGGCTGGTATGGCACGACTGCGGAGCATTTTGTCAGATAGGTTTCCAGCGCATCACGCAGGTCCTCGTCCATTGCCTCCACCTGCCGCAGTGCCTCCGGGAACAGACTGCCCGCAGAGGGCTTTGCCATGCTCCCGTCAGGGTTTAATACTTCTCCCTCCACACGTTCTGCCGCTTCCCCTGTATCTTCCTGTCCCGGCTGTACTGCCGCTGTTTCTTCCTGTTCCTGCCTTGTCCCGGCTGTTTCTTCCTGTCCTTTTTCCGCTGCCTGCCATGCTTCCGGTATTTCTTCCTGTCCGTTTTCCACCGCCTGCCATGTTTCCGGCGTTTCTTCCGCTGCCGCCTCCGGCTCCTGTCCTTCCTGCCTTTCTTCCTCCTGCCCGTCAATGCTGACCGCCGCAAAGTCCGGCTCTTTCAGCATACGTTCCTTGTATTCATGGTAGATTTCCATGAACCATGGCATTGCGGCAAATGCCCCCGGCGCTTCCCTGAAACGCTCAAAGATTCCTTCTGTCAGGTAGGCGTTTTCCTCTATCATGTGCAGGATCAGGTCAGCGCAGTATCGGTAATCCACACGCTTTTTCCCTTCCCCGCCGTCTGCCCGTGGGTAAGAGATTTCAATGCCGTCCTTATCCCTGCTGATCTTGCACTTGCCATAGGGATTGTCCGTGTACTCCGACATGAAAAAGCCTTCCCGCTGCTCCCCATACACGCTTGCAAGGAACCCTGCCTTGCTTTCCATGTTTAAATTTGTGGTAAAAATGTCATAGATCAGCGTCTTTACGGAAATATACTGAATTTCCTCATTGAAATATCTCTTTAACGGTTCCAGCCACAGGTTTTCTTCCTGCTTTTCCCTTTCTTCGGCGGCAGTCTCCGCCTTGTCAGGGTTTTTCCGGCGAATAAATGTTTCCTTATCCGGGTTATGGCTTGAAAACCTGTCATGTTCAAGCTGCTGCTGCATGTCAAACGGAATCCTGCCATCCCTGTGAAACTTGTCAAGCGCAAGCACTTCCTCAAACAGATAGTCATAAAACTGCCTGCCATGCCATACGTTTTCCCCGTCGCTGGCAATGACCTCATCATAGGCATCGTCCCATGAAATCTCCATCCGTTCCTGTATTCCTGTCAGTCCAAGAACCGTCTGCAGGGTGTCAAGGCGGTTCTGCTGGTGCTGCCCTGCATCCTCCGAGAGATACCTGTCCGTATCCTCTTTTAAAATCTTTATCCATGTGGCGGCAGGGTGTTCCTCCATGATTTCCCCGATTCTGTCATAAGGCTCATGTGTCCGGTATACGCCATCGGCTATCATGCCCTCCACATAAGCCGCACAGTCCCACCAGTCAAGTTCCGTTTTCCACTTCGTGCCTTCCCCGTCAAAATATTCAATGGATATGCCTTCGTCTGTCTGTTCAATGTTGCACCTGCCATATTCATTTTTAAGGTTATTCTCTGTGCTGGCTGCATACGGATTTTTACAGAGCATCCTTTCAATGAACTGCACCTTGTCACTCATGGGCAGGTCTTTTGTAAATACTTCATATAACAGCATGTTCGGGACCGGGCTCCAGAAACTTTTCTGGAAAAACGCATCCATTGTTTCCTGCCATACAGCCGCCGTTACTTTTTCGGGATCAAACGCTTTCGGAGGCGTATAATATTCCCCTGTCAGGATCAGCGCACCCAGTTCACGCTCTACGGCTTTCCAGTTCATATAGCCTTCTTTTTCTGTCCCGCCCTCACGCCACTGGAAACGGAGTCCTTTTGCATGGAATGTGTCATATCCGTGCAGCCCGTCCCCCTTTAACGGCCAGCCTGCACCGCCCTGTCCGTATTCTTTGCGGATTGCCTTCACACGCTCCCCCGGATCGGAAATATCCTGGAACATCGCATAGATGCGTTTTTTACTGTCTGAAAACACGCCGCCCCTCATAAGCACCTGTTTCACATATTCATGCGGCACGGTAAGCGCCTGTTCCGGCTTCTTATAGGAATATTCACTCGGCAGCTTCATATCCCCGTTTTCCGCAATCAAAAAGGAAGCCTGTTCATAGCTTCCTTTCTGCGTGTCAGAACTCCCTAAAGAATTGATTTCATTTAATTCCTGCTCGATTTCCCGGTCAAGTTCTGCTTTTCTTATATTCTGCTGTTCATTGTCCGCTGTCTGCTGTCCGTTTCCCTCTAATGGAACTTCATCACTACTTCGTTCATCACGATCTCCTCTGCCTGCATCCTCGCCTGCTGCCGTAGCTGCCATATCTCCATTGTCGAGTTTCTGTCCTTCGGCGGGTTGTTCTTTAAGTAGCTGTCCTCCAGCTCGTCCATCATCCGGTTCGCCTCGTCCTCCACTTCCTGCATCTTCTCCGCCAGTTTCCCGAACCTCTGTAACGTCCGGTATCTGCTGTTGTGGTTCTCTTTCAGGTACTCCATCGCCCTCACTGCGAACTTCCCTAAGTTTACCATGCTCACCGTTTCCTCCGGTGCCGTGAGGTCCGGGTACAGCATCCCGTCCGCTCCCTCGTGGTACGTCAATGTTATCTCTGCCATTTGCAATACTCCTTTCTTCCATCTGCTTTAAATCATTTGCAATGCCTCTCAGCACTTCACAGGATATATCGCTGAGCAGAGATCCTAAACGGTAGACTTCCTCCTCTGTTGTAAATGCGGTAATAAAGGAGAAATCCTGTTTTTCAGTGGGAAGGTCAAAGCCGCATCTTGTAAATACCGCATACATGACGCTTCTTTTTAACGCTTCCCCTGCCGTAATCTCTTGCGCTCTGCCATTTTCTGTTATCTGTTTGTTTCCAGCCAGATTCACGAACTCGGTAATGCGTCCACCAAATTCTGAGTCCATTATGACTCCGATCTGTCTTTCTGTAAAGCCTTTTAGGAAAGATTTATCAGATTCTTTCCCTCCGGGCAGGGCAGCGCCCCCGTTTTCCCTTAACCATGCCGCATACGCTTTCATGGTGTTCCTGTCAAGCTCCCATGTCAGTCGGCTTTCCCTGCCCCCGGTATCGGATATGTCAAAGACATACCGCATATCCGGCTTTAAGGCTCTTGACGGGAAGATTGCGATGCCCCTGCTGCCACGCCTTACATACCGCCCTACCATTTTCCATGTGTCGAAATCCGCAATCAATGTCGCCCTCGGTCTTTGCTTGTAGACCATGAGGATATTGTCAAACTCATAGCGGTAGAGCTGCCCCGTAAGCCTGCATATGCTTTTCCATGCCTGCCCGCTTGCGGTCACTTCGTCTATTGCGGCATCATACAGCTTTGATGTTTTCGTGTCTGCGCCCATAGCCAGCCCCCTTTATCTGCTTTTCTCCTTTGGCGTTTTTACCGTCTCCTGCGCCTCCATCTCATATACCTGTGCAGCATATTCCAGCTCCTTTTCCTGAAAAATTTCATAGAAAAACTCTGCAAAACCCTCCCCGTCCGCACGTTCCGGCGCATCAGCAAGACCATCGCACCACTGTCTGCACGCTTCTTCCAGTACCATAGGGAAAATCTTCTCCCTGATTTCGCTTGATTTTATATCTTCAAATGTCATATGCCTTATACCTCCAAAATTGATTTTCTAATATCCTTACCGTCTATCTCGTCCCCAAGACAGTCCCATCCTTCGTATTTCTGCCTTGCGAACAGTTCTATCCGTGGCAAATCCCCGCACAGCTCAACAATCCGCTCCCGTATCTCATCCGGCTTTTTGCTGTGTTCCATGATCCGTGCATCGCACACCTGCGGAACAGCTTTCGATACCCTCTTTGGTCTGCCCTTTGTTCCAAGAATACAGATTTCCGAATTGGAGCGTGTCCAGAAGCCGAGCCCCATAAAGAACGTGTCAGCCTTCTTATTCCGTTTTACCCAGTTGAACCCGCAGGTCTTATAGGTAAACCCCCATTCCTGCATGACAGAGATTCCTTCCAGCAGACAGGGGAACGTGATCCATAAAAAAAGGATACAGTCGTCATCGGCTATCTTTTCAACAGGCAATGACCTTATATCCTCAATGTTCATTGTATGGTAATGGTTTTCTGCGCTTCTCCCTTCCCCCTTTTTGGAGTACACCTTATACTGCCACGGGGGATCGGCATAAATGATGTTATACTTCTTCCCCAATAAACCTATACCTCCCGTACCTTAATCAGCGTGGAGAAAAGTTTATATTCTTCCTTATCCATCTCAACAGTAAATGAAACGGCATTTTCCCGCCGTCCTGCCCTGTCTCCCGCTTTCTTTATCTTCCTTGCAAGGCGCAGGAGGACAAAATTCTCCTTTGAAAGCTCCATGCACTCCTTAAAGTCCATGCCCGCCGTCTCAAGCTGCTTCTGTCTTTCCTGAATCTCTGCCGCCAGTTTTTCCCCGACTTCCCTTTTATCCGTGGTGTCTATGGATACCTCCGCCTTTGTCCTACCGGATTGCTCCCACTCCTTATGGAGCAGCCTTACCAGATGCTCCATGTTTTTAACCGTTTCTTTTCCTGTCATTCTTTCCATATGCTTTTCCCCCTTTTTCATCGTGATTTTCCCGATATTTGTTTCTGTTCTTCCCTTGCATGGTACATTCCGTCATACATTCCATTATCAAGCATCCTGTCGAATACCTCCGGCTCACTTGTTCCAAAAGTATTTTCCAGACAGTCCCTTGCAGCGTTCCTTACCCTGTCAGGCAGTCCCTCCTTCTGCTCCACGTTCTTCTGCATCCAAAAATTCCTCCGTGTCTTATCCCGCAGGTCTGAAACATTTTCCACCTTATCAGGCTTCCCGTATTCCTGTTTCAGAATGTCAAAGTCAATCCTTGTAATGTCCTGCCCAAGATAAACGCCATGATCCCACTCTATGCCTGTCACCATGCTGTCACTGTCGGGACGCTCCCCTTTAGGGTATCTCTCATACAGCTTTACGCCCCTGCCTACTATAAGCTGGCTGTCAGTCAGGCTCATTACCAGCAGGTCATCAGGACTTAACGCCGCAAGCACACGGTAATCGTTCCCGTTCATGTTATGCAGCACCTCCCCGGCATGGAAAGTATGCTCCACACGCTCATAATGCAGATACGGGAACTGGGGCTGTCCGTCCGGCTTCAAGTTATATATCCGCAGAGCGTCAAGACAATCCTTAGCGCAGCGTTCCTCATCAAAAGACCACCCGCCATTGTTGAAATTTCCGGCAAGGAATCCCCTTAATTGCGCCTCACCTGTGCAGAATGCGGCATGGATGCTCCTGTTCCCCACAAAATACAGGTCACTCCAGTCCGCCTTTCCTGCCTTTGTCCCATACAGCGCTTCTACGGCATCTGCCAAGTCTATCGCTGAATCGTCACAGGCTTTTACAGCCATTTCCATATACCCCCACATATTCGTTAAAAAGTTGGTTTCCGTCCCTTTGCGGTTTTCCACCGCCATGATCATATCTTCTAACTTCATGCTTCCTCCTTTTATCCACATAAAAAGGCAGCCCGGTTATCGGCACTGCCCTATTTCCATGCCAAACTGGAACAAAGAAAGCTGTCCGTTTCCCTGCACCAGTTCCGGCTCTTTTTTCTTTTCATCTATCTGTTCCATCATCCGTGTGGCACACTGGGCAAAGGACTCCAGATAACTTTCCGGTCTGCCCGCATGACGGCGCATTGTGATCAGATCCCCGTCCTTTATGGCGCTTGCAAGCCCTGAAGCATACCCAAGCACGTTATAAAGGCTTATCTGCTTTGCCTCTTTTTCTGTCAGCATATCCTTGTTTGCAAGGAGATAGCGGAAATTGGGATCGGAGAGATAATATTCAAGCGCCTGCGCTGCTCCGTCCTTTATTTCCCCCGCCCTTGCCATATAGCTGTCCTTTACCTCCGGCGGCAGCTCACGGTAGAAAATTTCAGGATATTTTTCATAATCAGCGCCGTACTCTTCCACCATCCTGTTTTTATAATACATGATGTGGTTCCTCACAAGGTTCATGTTCGTTCCGTCCGCATAAAACGGATCGCTGCCGCCATGCTCTTTCAGGTATTCCCACTGTGCAAAAGAACTTGCAAGTTCTCCCGCAAGGTTTTCATTTTCTTTCTTTTTTCCCATACGCACCGCCTATCTCGGTCTGCCTATGAACACAATGGAAGAACGCCCCTGTACTGGTCTGTATACCACTCCGAGACGTGTATTTGCCGCCTCTACCACCTTTCCGCCTCCTGCATAGATCGCCACATGCGAAATGTTCATAAAGCGCCCATTCCTTTCATAACTGTAAAATATCAGGTCCCCCGGCTGCATCTCGTCATAGTTCACAAGCAGGCTGTTGTCATAGCAGTATTTCCCCTCGCTTGCCGCCGTATTGGAACCCTCATACATGATGCTTACCCCCGCACTGCGCCATGCATAGTAGGCAAGCGAGCTGCAGTCATAATAATTCCCGCTGTCACGGTATGCCTGGCTGTACGGATAGCCTACCTTTGACAGTGCAAACGCCACGACTTTCCTTCCGTTTTCATCAGAAATGGCATCCACGATTGCCTGATACTGTTCGGGCGAAATCGTTTCCCCCGGATCGCCGCCCCCGCCAGTGTAGCCGAGCATTGCAAGGTATTCCGGCTTCATCAGTTCGGCAAGCATCGCCTGTTCTTCTGCATCAAACCCATAGACGGAAACCATGTCATAACACGTTTTCAGTTCCACGTTGACCTCTTTGACCGTCGTGGTTGTCGTGTTCCCCTCATCGTCTGTCTCCGTGTCCGTCCTGCTGGAAATGGTGTAACTGCACATATCGTCAAAGACAGCCTTTAAGTTCTGCTTTGCCTTATCCGTCATATCCGTTGCCGTATCGCCGTCCCCGTGCTTTACCATGTAGACCATGAGAATGTCGCAGAAATTGTCCGGTGTGCCGGAACCCTCAAAATTGACATAGATTTTTTCACTGGTGTCATATCCGTCATGGTCCGTAAGTTCCGCATTGACCGCATCATTAAATTCCGACACATACGCAGATAAGACTTCCTGCGTTGTCTCCCCCGATGATATGGACGGGAAGAATACCGCAAACGGTGAATTATAAATAACCGCTATGACTGCTATGACCGGAAGCGCAATGAGCGCCACCACTGCAAACAGCCCAAGCAGGAACAGCCCCACATACCGCACGATATACTTTGCCATCATGGAAAAGCGCATCAGCACGATGTCCTTTAAGGCTTTCCCGATATTGTCCTGGTTTTCTTCCTGCCGCAGCTTTGCCACAAACAGCTTTATCATACGGTTCCTTGTGGAGTTTTTCACATCACGTTTATCCATAGCAATCCCGACAGCCTCACCCGCTGCAATTCCGGCAAGAACGCCGCCTGCCCCTGTGCCTGCCGCAGCAGCCGCTGTTTTTGCCGCTGCTTTTGATGTTTCTTTCGCTGCTTTCTTCCCTGTCTCTCTGGCAGTTTCCTTTGCCGCCGTCTGTGCGGTTTTCCTTGCTGCCTTCACCGCACTTTCCTTAACTGCCTTTTCCCTGATACGGCTCCTTGACTGTTTTTTCCTGAGTTTATCCTGTTTTGCCTTTGCCGCTTGTGAACGGTAAAGGTTCCTGCCCGCATCGACGGCATTTGTGGCAGGCTTCGCCAGTGTGTAAGCCGTCATATACGCATTATGGACTTCACTGCCGCCTTCCATTTCATCCAATGCAGTCCTAGCCGCCACTGAAGCAATACCAGAAGGAAGCACAGGCTTCTTTTTGACTGCCGCCTCTTTTTCCGCTTTTGCAATACGGTACTGGGCATACATACGGTTTTCTTTGTTCACGGACTGCCGCACTTCCTGTTCTTTTCCCGGTCTGCCCTGCGTGTTCCTGTCCGCATATCTGCCTTGTGTGGTTTCGCCGCTTCTGCCCTGTGCAGTTCCACCGCTTCTGCCTTGTGTAGTCCCACCGTTCCTGCCTTGTGCTGTTCCACCGCCATTTCTAACCTGTGCGGTTCCGCTGTTTCTGCCTTGTGTTGTTCCGCTACCGTTCCTGCCCCTGTATTCCACGCTGTCAGCAGCCGTTTTTGTCTGCACTGTTTTCCTGTTATCCGTAACATGGGCAGAACTCCTTTTTAACTTTATCTTCCCGTCTGCCGACACGCTTTTCTCTGCCGCACTTCCGGCAATTTTCGGACCGTGTTGTACGGTAAGGACATTTCTTCCCTTGATTTTTGTTTCAGGCGCTCCTTTTACTTTCAGTTTGGGCTTTTCCTTTGTGTGGATCACCATAGGCTTGTCATCCACTTTTTTAATGTTCAATCTGCACCACCTCCATTTCAGGGCAAAAAAATAGCACCTAAACCGTTTTGGCTTAGATGCTGTGATTTGCTATCCCTTATCCACTTTTTTCAACCTGTCATACAGTATTTCTTCTTCTCCAGTTGAAAGAGTTACTTTCTTTTTATACAGTAACGTCCATGATGCCTGATTCCTCGTATAATCCATTTTATCCTGTGGGAAAAATGAACGGCAGAAATATCTTCCTTCCCTTCCGTTCTCTGCAAGAAACAAAAATATATTTCTTCCTTCTGCATTGTTCTTCATAATATAGTCCGCTTTGATAACCGAATAAGCATTTAATTTCCGATTGTACTTAAAAATTGTCTCGTTGCTGTCAAGCATACTCTCCAAAAGCGGCAGCATATCTATCCTGTCTGCAATCTTGTAATACAAATCTGATGACTGGATCTGCTCTGCCGTTATACGTCGTCCGGTTATTGCATCAAATATTTTTCCCCTGTCATGGACTAATTCCGGTCTGTCTGTCAGATATTGAAGTCCCATTAAATGGAAACACTCTTTTTTGTCAAAATTTATCTGTAATGAAACAGATTTATTTTTTCTTCCCAACACTAAATGATATTCTTTATCCAGCAGTTTTCCAAAAGCCTCCACGCAGTCATACACATTACGCATCAGACTTACCTCTTTCCCTTTTGAAACAGGAAAAGCCCTGCTTTCGCAGAGCTTTTCCTGACGTTTTCTTTCAACTGCATATGCAGTCTAGCCAGAATGCGGTAAACGCCAAACCCATTCAAAGCTCATAAGGCACTGCCCTCTGGCACAACACCTTATATCAATGCTTTGACTGACACTCAAGTTGCCGTCGTTATTATTATATTACAACGGGCATGAAAATATGTCAATCAGAACTTACGGAAAGACACGCACCTTCTCGCTTTTTCTGCATTGCAATCTTCTCATGGATATTAGTATTATACAGGTTATAGAGGTCTGTCCCTTTCTCAATGGTATTGTCAAAAGGAATTACCACGTTTCCGCACTTCATAAGCCCCATACCGCTTGACGTGTTGGTAACAAAACGCAACTGCGCCTCCGACACGCCGATTACCTCCGCCATACGGGAACTGTCTGTATTTGCCTGTTTTAAGAGCGCCACGAACTCCGAGTTGGCAAGCATGGTTGTCGCCGTGTAGTTTTGCAGCAAATCCACGATGTTCTGCGTAATCCCAGTACACAAGCCGCCCTGCTTACGCACCTTTTTCCACAACTGCTGTAAATACTTTGCAGAATACTCTGAATTTAACAGGACATGGAACTCGTCAATGTAGAGCCATGTTGCAATGCCCCTCTTGCCGTTTGCAATGATACGGTTCTGTATGCTCTCCATCATTACAAGCATGGTAATAGGCGAAAGTTCTGTACCCAAATCACGGATTCCGTACACCGTAAAGCGGTTATCCACATCCACATTTGTCTGGTGGTTGAAGATATTCAGTGAGCCGTTAACAAACAGTTCCAGCGACAACGCTATATCCCTTGCCTCGTCCTCCGGCTGGTTCATCAGTATCTCATAGAAATCCGACATGATCGGCACATATTTCTCCCTGCTTTTTGCAATCTCAATGTAGAGCTTGCGCACACAGCGGTCAATAATGGACTTCTGCCTTGAGTTAAGGCTTTCCCCCATACACTGTTCACACAGTCCGAGCATAAATTCGCCTTTTTCCCTTATCATGCCCCTGCTGTCGTTCAGGTCAAGACTCCATACGTCCATATCAAGCGGATTGACATAGTTATCCGTATAGGTTGACATATTCACAACCGTACCGCCGTAAGTCTGCGCAATGTCAAAGTATTCATTCATCGGATCAATGACGATAATCTCATCATTGCCGGAGAGGAACACGTTGCCCATTTCCATTTTACAGAAGAACGACTTGCCCGAACCGGGAACACCGAACACAAAGCCGTTGCCGTTAATCAGCTTTTTGCGGTTCCCGATATTGATGTTCTTTGACACCTGGTTGATACCGTAATAACAGCCCTGTTTGTCGTTCAGTTCCTGCACGTTAAACGGCATAAGCGCCGCAAGGCTCTGTGTCAGCATGGTGCGCATGGTTTCCACCTGCCTTACGCCAATCGGCAGTGCAGTATTTAATGATTCCCTCTGCTTCAGATAGTGTTCCTCCATCGTGACAGAGTTTCGCTTGCCTATGGTTTCCACCGTTTCCGTCATGCTGTCAAGTTCCTCTTTCGTGTCCGCCATAAGGATAATCGTTACAGACACATAATAAAGGCACTGGTCATTTTCCCTCACATCGTCCATGATTTCCTCAATCTCTTTTTTCTCAATCCTCTTGTTGTAAGAGATTTCCGAGGAAAAATCGTTGTTCTTGTTCCTCACACGCTGCTGCTTGATGATGTCCGACTCAATGCCGAGGTATTTTTTCTGCAAAATCTTTGTTGTCATATCCTTTGGGATCGGCACTACATCAATGCTTGTGATAGAATGCACCGGAAGGCTTGTGATCTCATTCAGGAAACGGTCTGAAAGGCTGGACGGGTACTTCTTGATGAACAGCGCCCGGCAGAATTTCTTTTCATCCTTGAAATAATCGGGATAAAACTGTATCATGCCGTTGCACAGGTCATTGCGGAAGTCTGCGCCGACCTTCCCTGCCTCCCTGATGTCAAAGTCAAAACTGTTCTCATCCCCCAGATGATAATAGTCATACAGCACCTTGATGCGCTCATTGCCGGAAAGCGGCACAATCTCAGCGCCCAGTTCCCCGAATGCCTTATGCACCGACGCTTCAATGGTTGCAAACTGCGCCTTTGCCTCCTCAAAGTTCTTGCGTTCAATGGTAA
>CAJUBQ010000024.1 GCA_910584595.1 uncultured Eubacterium sp. | reverse complement strand
TATTTCAGATTATGGTGAAAGGAGCACAGGTAATGGATTATCGAATCGAAACAAAGGAAGCATTTCGGATTATTGGAGTCAGTGCGCCACTGGAGAAAGAGATTGAAAAGAACTTTATGGTAGTGCCGAATTTATGGCAGGAGGCTTCTCAAAACGGAACAGTGGAAAAGTTAGCTCAGATGATGGACCACGAGCCGATGGGGCTGTTGGGAATCAGTGTGTGTAATGATAAAGAACCATGGAGATATTTTATTGCAGTAGCCAGTTCAAAAGAAGAGCCGGCTTTTGAGGACTATGTAATTCCGGCAGCTACATGGGCAGTTTTTCCGGGAGAAGGGACGAACCAGTCTGTACAGGAACTGGAACGCCGTATTGTGACAGAATGGCTTCCGACATCCGGTTATGAATATGCCGAAGCGCCGGATATAGAGGTATATTTAAATGCAGATCCGCAAAATGCAAAGTATGAAGTGTGGATTCCGGTGATAAAAAAATAAGAGATCTTGACAAATGCTGTAAATCCGTTATGATAAATGCATGAAAATAAGTTTCGCGCAGGAGGAATCATATGGAAAGACAGCAGTCTGTCATGGATACGATCCATATTTTATATGACAGCTTTTTTGAACAGGAGAAAAAGATCGCAAATTATATGATACAAGACCATACGCAGGTCATTAATATGACAATCGGTGAGCTGGCGGAAGCCTGCGGCACAAGCGTTGCGACTGTTTCAAGATTTTGCCGCAAATGCGGAGTAGACGGTTTTCACCAGCTTAAGATCATGCTCGCAAAAGAAATTGCGGACAGCAGTACGGAGCTGCCTGTTTCCAACCATATATCCAGAACGGAAATCGGGCAGTCGCTCCAGAATATTCTGGCGAATAAAATAGATGAGATTCGCCAGACCATATCCTTAATGGATGAAAAGCAGCTGAATGTGATATTGGATTATATAAAATCCGCCAGAATTGTGCAGTTTGTTGCGGTAGGGAATACAATTCCTGTTGCGCTTGACGGAGCGTTTAAATTTAATGAAATTGGAATTAAAGCAGTTGCAGGCACAATTTGGGAAACACAGCTTGCTTTTTCGCTGTCGCTGAGCAGGGACGATGTATTGATTGCGATCTCCAATTCCGGAGAATCTCGTCAGGTCGTAAAGATGGTACAGGAAGCAGGAAAAAACAATGTGATTACGATCGGGATAACGAATAATCCAAATTCAACAGTAGGACGATGTGTGGATTATCATATCCAGACGGCGACGCGGGAAAAATTGTTTTTAAATGAGATCTGCTTTTCCAGAGTGTCGGCAATGACAGTGATTGAGGTTTTGTATCTGTTTCTGACAGTAGGACAGGAACGCAGCTATGACCGTATGAGCAAATGCGAGAGCCTGATTGCAGATGAGAAGCTTTAATCAGGCAGATAGAGTTTGGCAGCTATGAATCAAAAATTTGTAGCTGCTTTTTGTAATGTGCAGAAAGAGATTTGCCGCGATGTTGCAATAATATTCAGAAAGAGATTTGATGCAAAGCTGCAACGCTGCAAGGAGGAAATGGAGTCATTCATGAAAATAATTATCTCGATGTTTTCCGGATAAACGGATGGATATATTATGTTATTCATGTGCAAGAGTCACAAAAAATCTAAGTTTTAGCAGTGAAAAACATGTATTGTATTGTTGAAAATGTGGAAAAAATAATTTTCGCAACAAACGAATTGACAAAAATGAATTTCATGATATACTAAAAATACAAAAATCAATATCGCGATATGAAAAGGAACAATATTTATTTACACGATCCGGAGGGATGATGTAAGAACTCAAATGCAGCTTAAAAGGAATAAAGGAGGAAACAGGTATGAGAATCAGTGAGTTGCTTAGCTTACAGGCCATTGATGTAAACGCCAGTGTCGCTTCAAAAGCGGAGACGATTGATTACATGACGCGTCTGATGGAAAAATCAGGCAATCTCAACGACAGAGAAGCATATAAGAAAGGTGTTCTGGCAAGAGAAGAAGAGGGAACGACAGGAATTGGCGAAGGAATTGCAATCCCGCATTCGAAATGTGCGGCAGTAAAACGTGCGGGACTGGCTGCGATTGTTGTAAAATATGGCGTGGATTATGAATCACTGGATGATGAACCGGCAGATTTGATTTTTATGATTGCAGCGCCGGAAACCGGGGCAAATGTGCATCTGGAAGCGCTTGCTAAATTATCGACGATTCTTATGGATACGGAATTTAAAGAAAGTCTGGTAAAAGCAGAAACGGCAGAACAGTTCATTCAGATGATTGATAAAAAAGAGGATGAATTGGACGGCAAAAATGAAAAAAAGGCCATGGAAGCTTCAAAAGACGGATATCGTGTGCTGGCTATTACAGCATGTCCGACCGGAATCGCCCATACGTTTATGGCGGCGGAAAGCCTGGATATGAAAGGGAAAGAGCTTGGGATATCGATTAAGGTAGAGACGCAGGGCGCTGATGGTGCAAAAAATGTGCTGACAGCAGAGGATGTAAAGAATGCGGAATGTATTATTATTGCAGCAGATAAAAAGGTGGATTTGGCCAGATTTGATGGGAAACCGGTAATTATTACAAAAGTGGCGGACGGCATACATAAAGCAGATGAATTACTCCAACAGGCAGTCAGTAAAAATGTGCCGATCTATCATCATACCGGTGCGGCGCAGGCGGCTGATGATTCTTCTGAAAACGAAAGTGTGGGGCGGCGCATTTATAAAAATCTAATGAATGGCGTATCACATATGCTGCCGTTTGTCATCGGCGGCGGTATCCTGATTGCGTTGGCGTTTTTGCTTGACGATTACAGCATTGACCCTGCAAATTTTGGTAAAAATACGCCTGTTGCGGCTTATTTGAAAACAATCGGTGAGTTTTCCTTTGGCATGATGCTTCCGGTACTGGCTGGCTATATTGCAATGAGCATTGCAGACCGGCCTGGCCTGGCAGTAGGTTTTGTAGCCGGCCTTGTTGCTAAGAGTGGCTCTACATTTGCAAATCCGGCTGGCGGAGAAGTGAACGCAGGATTTTTAGGCGCGTTATTTGCCGGTTTTGCGGCAGGATATTTGGTGCTTTTATTAAAAAAGATGACTTCAAAATTGCCGCAGTCGTTAAATAGTGTGCGTCCAATGATTATTTATCCGGTGTTTGGTATTTTAACAGGCTCTATGATTACAACGCTTATTAATCCGCTGATGGGAATGATTAACGACGGGCTTACCAGTGTATTAAACAGTATGAATGGAACGAGCAAAGTGCTGCTGGGAATGGTAGTAGCCGGCATGGAATCTGTAGATATGGGAGGTCCGGTAAACAAAACGGCTTATGTATTCGGAACTTCTCAGCTTGCAGAGGGTAACTTTGAAATTATGGCGGCTGTTATGGCCGGAGGAATGGTTCCGCCGCTTGTGATCGCTTTATGTACGACGTTTTTTAAAAATCGGTTTACACAAAAAGAAAGAGAATCCGGCCTTGTAAATTATTTGCTGGGGCTGTCTTTTATCTCAGAAGGAGCGATTCCATTTGCAGCCAACGACCCGTTGCGTGTGATTCCGGCTTGTGTAGCAGGCTCGGCGACGGCAGGGGGGATGTCTATGCTGTTTGGGTGTACCTTGCGTGCGCCGCATGGTGGCATTTTTGTATTGCCAACGATTGGAAATCCTCTGTTTTATGCACTTGCGATTTTTGCCGGTTCAGCGGTAGGATGTCTGATTTTGGCAGTTCTTAAAAAACCTTTGAAAAATGATCGTGATTCATAACAGATATTTTGTTTAAGCATTTTAAGTATTTCAAGCATTTCAAGCATAAGAAAAAAGAGAAAACGGTGTGAAATAGATAAGGAAATAGAAGGAAATAGAAGAAAATAGAAGAAAAAAGAAGGGCATTGACATGAAACGAAAATGTGCACAAAAAGCTATGGAAATGATAGACGATGGGATGGTTGTTGGATTGGGAGGCGGCTCTACGGTCGCCCTCCTTATCCAGGAGATCGCAAAGAGCGGCAGAAACATACAGGCAGTTACGCCATCACAAGATACGCTCCGGCTTTGCATCGAGCATCAGATTCCGGCGCTGCCGTTAGAAATGACAGATACCGTGGACATCGCATTTGACGGATGCGATGAGCTGGATGCCGGTCTAAATGCACTAAAAAGCTGCGGCGGGATTCATACGAGGGAGAAAATTGTTGCATCTATGGCAAAAGAGTATGTATTGCTGGCAGATGAAGAAAAGTGGAAACAACAGCTGACATTTGCACATCCTATTACGATAGAAGTTGTACGCGCAGCAGTCAGTTTTGTCAAAAAATGTCTTGTGCAGATGGGCGCTCACGTACAGGAACGGCGTTCGGACGGCAAAGTGGGGATGCTGGTCAGTGACGATGGAAATTATCTGATTGAAGCGGAATTTCAGAATGTGGGAAATATTGCCAAGCTGTCAGCCGAGTTGGATCAGATACCGGGAGTAGTCGGGCATTCGTTATTTTATCAGATTGCAACGAAAGCGATCATTGCAAAAGCAGGTGACGCAGAGGTAGTAGAAAAAAAACAGTAAAATAAGGCAACGGGCCTGTTATTTGAACCGCTGTCGGAAGAGGAAGAAAGATGAAAAAATTAAACTGGGGAATTTTAGGAACGGGACAGATTGCACATGAAATGGCAGATGCATTAAAAGCAGTGAATGGGGAAATCTATGCAGTCTGTGGAACAAGTATTGAAAAAGCAGAGAAATTTAAAGAAGAAGTAGGCGTTCAAAAGGCATATGCCGGTGTGAATGAAATGCTTGCAGATGAAAATACAGATATTATCTATATTGCAACGCCGCATAATTCACATTATGAGTGGATGTGGAAAGCTTTAAATGCCGGAAAGCATGTATTTTGTGAAAAGTCCATAACGGTAAACAGCAGGCAGTTGGAAGAGTGCGCTGCGCTTGCACAAAAGAAGGGACTTGTGATCTGTGACGGAACGACGTTGCTGCACATGCCTTTGTACAAAAAGCTCAAACAGATGATTCAGGATGGAGTCATCGGTGATGTGAAGATGATTCAGGTGAATTTTGGCAGCTGTAAAGAATATGATAGAAACAATCGGTTTTTCTCCAAAGAGCTGGCAGGAGGGGCGCTCTTAGATATAGGAGTGTATGCGGTGTCATTTGCGAGATATTTTATGAAAAGCATACCGGATGTTGTGCTGACGACAGCAAATTATTTTGAAACCGGTGTAGATGAAACGAGCGGGATTTTATTGAAAAATCCGGATGGTGAAATGGCGGTTATGGCGCTGACGATGCGGGCAAAACAGCCAAAGCGCGGTGTCATAGCGGGAGAAAAAGGTTATATAGAGATCAATAATTATCCAAGAGCCGATCAGGCAGTCATTACGTTTACAGAAGACGGACATACGGAAAAAGTGGAGGCCGGAAGATCAGAACATGCACTGCAATATGAGGTGCAGGATATGCAGGAATATATATGCAGTCAGGACGGCAGAGAAAATCTTGGCATTGTCAAAGATGTGATGAAAACGCTGACAGCGATACGCAATCAGTGGGGGCTCGTATATCCTTTTGAATAACAGTATTAAAATAAAAAGTAACAGTATCATGGGTGATCTGAACTGCTGCAATCATAATATAATAACCGAAAAAACAGGAGGAAGAGCAATTGATTTATACAGTGACCTTTAATCCATCCCTGGATTATGTTGTACAGGTAAATGATTTTAAATGTGACGCAGTGAATCGTACGTTATCAGAACATGTATTTGCCGGTGGAAAAGGCAACAATGTCGCAGTGATAATTTCCAATCTTGGGCTGAAATGTCGTGCGCTTGGGTTTCGTGCGGGATTTACAGGCATTGCTATGGAACAAATGCTGCGGGAATACGGCTGCGATACAGATTTTATTCCATTGGACGAGGGAATGACGCGGATTAATGTAAAAGTAAAGGCAGAAAAAGAATTTGAGATCAATGGCCAGGGACCGTTAATTCCTGAAAATAAAATAGAACAGTTGTTTGAAAAGACGGACGCTTTGGTAAAAGACGATGTATTGGCGCTTTCCGGGAGCATTCCAAATACACTTCCGGATGATATTTACGAAAAAATGATGCAAAGGCTGGATGGAAAAGGAGTGCGTATCGCAGTCGATGCCACACAGGATTTATTGTTAAAAGTATTAAAATATCATCCGTTTTTAATCAAACCGAATAATATTGAGCTGGGTGAGATGTTTGGAGTTACACTGACGGATGATGAGCAGATCATTGCACATGCAAAGAAACTGCAGCATATGGGAGCCGCTAACGTGCTCGTATCTATGGCAGGGGACGGCGCAATTCTGGTTGATGAAAATCAAAAAGTGCATAAGCTGCTGCCGCCGAAAGGAATGGTTGTCAATTCTGTAGGGGCGGGAGATTCTATGGTGGCAGGATTTTTGGCCGGTTATCTTACCAGCGGCAGCTATGAGCAGGCATTAAAACTTGGAACAGCCGCAGGCAGCGCGACGGCGTTTACTTCATGGCTGGCAGGCAGGGCTGAAATAGAAGCATTGTTAGAAAAATTATAAAATATGAAAGAATATGGAAAAATGAAACAGGATGTGATAAAATAAGCAGAGATTTTGAAGCATTGGAGGTAAAAAATATGATGGCATTCATAAAATTAAGAAATATCTAAGTACATGGAACTGTGTTAAATAGTTTTATGTACTGGCAAAATACGAGAAACTATTTAATATAAGGAGATTTTGTAATGATATTTCAAGACAATGTAATCAAAGAATATTTAAAAAATGTTTATTTTATAACCGGAACGCCTTGTGGCGGTAAGACAACGATTTCACGGGAGCTGGCGAACCGGCACAATTTATTCTTGTATGATGTTGATGAGCAGTTTGAAAAACATCAAAAAATTTCAAATGCTGTTTTTCAACCGGCAATGAATCAGGCTTTTCAAGATGCGGATGAGTTTTTTGGGCGTACGGCAGAAGAATATAAAAAATGGCTGCTTGATAACACAAGAGAACAATTAGATTTTGTGCTATTGGATTTGATTCGTCTTTCACAAAATCAAAAGGTATTGTGTGACTGCCATTTGACAATGGAAGAAGCTGAAAAATTAACAGAAGTGTCTAAAATAGTCTTTTTAATCAAAGAACCTTCAAATTTAGTGGATGATTATTGTAACCGTCCCGATCATCAGGGATTTAGTGACTTTATAAACAGTACATCGGATATTGAGAAAGCAAAGGCGGTATGTAATGCAACCTTGAAAAGTCTTAACGAGAAAAAATATAAAGAAATCAAGGAAAGCGATTATTATTGGATAGAAAGAACCTGGAAAAGTACTGTCGATGAAACGGTGGGAAACGTAGAGCGGCACTTTGGGTTGGTTATCAAATGATTTCCGTATGATGCATCGGAGCGCCTGAAACTTTCAGTTTTGTGAATATGTTACATTTTAAATTGCCTTATCCATATCATTTTATGGATAGGGCAAAAATTTTTTTTCTTAATATTTTATAAAATCCTCGCAAAAAAATAGACGTAAGAAAAAAAATGAGGTATATTATTTAAGATATACACATCGTTACGGCAACGGATCTTTCGTCTGAACGGTTGCTGTGAAATATAAAAAAAATAAGAGGATGAGACAATGGATTTTGAACTGGATGTGCATACGCATACAATAGCAAGTGGCCATGCCTATGGAACGCTTACGGAAATGGCAAAGGAAGCAGCAGTCCGCGGACTTAAACTGCTTGGTATTACGGAGCATACACATAATATGCCGGGGACATGCGATGATTTGTACTTTGTAAATCTGCGTGTTGTACCAAGGGAGATGTTTGGAATCAGGCTGATGCTTGGTGCAGAGCTCAATATTATGGATTATGAAGGAACGGTTGATTTGCCGGACTGGATCATTGACAGACTGGATTTGCGGATTGCCAGTATTCATGGAAATCTGTATCAGTTTGGAACGATGGAGGAAAATACGGCCGCTGTGTTAGGGGCGATGAGAAATCCGAAAATAGACATTATTGGGCATCCGGATGACAGTCATTGTCCGCTGGACTATGAAAGGCTGGTACAAGGTTCCAAGAAGTACCATACGCTTCTGGAAATAAATAATAATTCCCTGCGTATGCCTTCTCGCAAAAATGCCAAAGAAAATATTTTTACCATATTAGAACTTTGCAAAAAATACGAAGCGCCTGTGATTATGAACAGTGATGCGCATTTTATGACGGATATTGCGAACAGCGATCATTCTATGCCGATTGTGGAAGCCGCCGAGTTTCCAAAGGAACTGGTCATGAATTATTCGGCTGCGCAGTTTGAAGCTTATATTGCTGCAAACAGAGCGCGGGAAAAGGAAATTCAGCAGGATCATACAAAGGAGAGTGGAAAATGACCAAATATTGTGTGAAAAAACCATTTACGATTTTTGTAGCAGTCATTGCGGTTATGGTCATTGGCATTGTCAGTCTCATGCGTATGAAGACGGATCTGCTGCCGGACATGAGTCTTCCGTATTTGATGATTATTACGACAGATCCGGGAGCAAGTCCGGAAAAGGTGGAAAGTGAAGTTACTGCACCGATGGAGCAGGCGTTAGGCACAGTGACCGGCGTAGAAAATATTACCAGTGTCAGCGCGGAAAACTACAGTATGATTACGCTGGAATTTGTAGAAGATACGAATATGGATTCTGCCATGGTGAAGGTTACGGCACAGTTAAACCAGCTGGATCTGCCCGAGGCATGCGGTACGCCTAATATGCTGGAAATTTCAATGGATATGATGGCTACGATGTATGCGACTGTCAGCTATACAGACAAAGATATTTATGAGATCTCTGATTTTACCGAAGAGATTATAAAACCGTATTTTGAGCGGCAGGATGGCGTAGCAAGCGTTTCAGCGGTGGGAAGTGTGGAAAAAACCGTAGAAGTACGTTTAAATGCGTCTAAAATAGATCAAATTAATGATAAAATACTGGAAGAGACCAATGATAAGCTGGCCGAAGCCAAAGACCAGATTGAGGAAGCTGCGCAGCAGTTGGAAGACGGAAAGCAAAAGCTGGCAGATGCTAAAAGTGAGCTGGAAAAACAGCAAAACGACCTGAAAAAAACACAGTCTGAGACGGCAAAACAGCTGGCCGAAGCAAGTCTGGCGCTGGACCAGGCTCAGGCGGCAAAGGCGGCTTATGAGGCAAATTTAACAAGTCTGAAAGCTTCTAAAACAGGGCTGGAGGCCGAGAAAAAAGCTTATGAGGACAATCGTGTAACGGATACATATAATCAGATCAACGGGGCGCTTGGAGCGATGCAGACGACGCTGGCACAGCCTGCGCAGCTTGCAGGCATTACGATTCCGACAGATGTGGATGACGCGCTTGCAAATCCGGAACAGTTTGAGGCGTTTATTGCGTGGGTTGCACAGATGGGCATGACAGACCAGGTGGAAGAGCTGACGCTGGAAAATCTGCAGCAGTTGTCCGATATCGTAACAAAACGTCTGCCTCAGATCGAAACCGGGCTTGCAAATCTGAATACTCAGATTATGGCCGTAGAGCAGGCGGTCAAACAAATGAATAAGCAGATGGATCAGATCGATCAGAAATATAAAGAGGCTGACAGCGGTAAGTTTGAAGCTGCGATTTCGATTGCTTCCGGTGATGCAAAGATGGCAAACGGTCTGTCCGGGATTGAAAGCTCGCAAAAAGATTTAGAGGAAGCGAAACAAGAATTAAAAGAAGCCAAAAAGCAGTATCGCCAGTCCAGAAAGGCCGCGTTAGAAAATGCAAATATCAGCAGTCTTGCAAATATGGATACGCTGTCACAAATGATTTCTGCGCAGGATTTTTCCATGCCTGCCGGATATATCAAGGATAAAGAAGAGTCAGAAAACCAATGGCTTATCAAAGTTGGAGAGCATTACGACAGCCTGGAGAATCTCGAAGATATGCTGCTTTGCAAACTTCCGGGAGCAGGCAATGTGCGAATGTCTGATGTTGCAGATATTACGGTTATTGATAATGCAGGAGAAAACTACGCAAAGATCGACGGGGAAGAAGGTGTGCTGATCTCTATTTATAAAGGAAGCACAGCAAGTACAAGCGAAGTGGCAAAGACATGCGAGACAGCGATCGCAAAGCTGGAGGAAGATTACAACGGACTGAAAGTGACGCCGGTTATGAACCAGGGCGATTATATTACGATGTTTATCAGCAGTATTTTGCAGAGTATGATTACCGGTGCACTGTTGGCAGTGCTTGTGCTTATTTTATTCTTTAAAGATGTAAAACCTACGCTCGTGGTAGCGTTTAGCATTCCGTTTTCCGTGTTGTTTGCAATACTGATTATGTATTTTTCCGATATTTCGATTAATATTATGACGTTAGCAGGCTTAGGGCTTGCAATCGGTATGCTTGTAGATAATTCGATTGTCGTGATTGAAAATATTTATCGGATCCGCAACCATGGAATTTCCGCGCCGCGCTCAGCCGTACAAGGGGCAAAGCAGGTAGCGGGGCCGATTATTTCGTCTACCCTGACGACGGTATGTGTATTTTTACCTATGATTTTTACGACCGGACTGGTCGCAGAGCTGATGGTGCCGTTTGCAATGACGATTTCTTATGCGCTGACAGCGTCGTTAGTCGTTGCGCTGACCGTTGTGCCGACAGCTGGTTCTATATTGCTGGAGAAGACAAAAGAAAAACGTTATCCTTTGTTCGAAAGGGTACAGCGGTTGTATGGAAAAGCGCTTTCTTTCTGTTTGAAATGGAAAGTGATACCGCTTGTACTCGCGGTTTTACTGCTGGTCATCTGTATCCGTGAGGTTATGCGCATGGGAATTACGATGCTGCCGGAGATGACGGGAGAGCAGATTTCCATATCGGTAAATGTACCGGAAGAGACAGAAAAAGAAGAGGCTTTTGCAATGGCGGATCAGGTGATGGACGCGGCGCTTTCTATCGAAGGCGTGGCGACCGTAGGCGCTATGGATGGCAGCAGCGCATCGAGTATGATGGGTGCGGGAGCCGGCGGAGAGAATTTTCTTAATTATTCATTCTCGATTTTATTAGATGAAGATATTAAAGATATTCAGGAAATACGTTCGATTGCAAAAAAACTGGAAGACGCCACGGCAGATATCGGCTGTGAAGTTTCTGTATCATCCTCTGCAATGGGAGATATGACCGCAATGATGGGCAGCGGACTATCGTTGAATATTTATGGGGATAACGTGGAAAAACTGCTGGAAATCAGTGAAGATGTGCAAAAGCTTGTTGCACAGGTGGAAGGGTTTGAAAATATTTCAAACGGACAGGAAGACGGTGCGCAGGAAATTCATCTGATGATTAATAAAGACCGCGCAATGAAGCGTGGGCTTACGGTGGCGCAGATTTATGGTACACTGGCGTCCAGACTTACGACAGAAAAAGATGCGGTAACGATGAGCGTCGGGGATTCTGATATGATGGTGCAGATTGTTGATGAAACAGAGTTGTTAAACAGGGATAATCTGCTTGACATGGAACTGGAAGCTACCGTTACAAAAGATGACGGGACCAGTGAAACAAAGACCTATCGGCTCGGTGATTTTGCGAAGATGGAGTATGGGCAGGGATTGGCATCGATTTCCCGTGAAAATCAGTCTCATTATATTACAGTTACTGCAGATACGATGGAAGGCTATAATACGACGCTCCTGACGAGAGAGCTGAATAAAAAGCTGAAAACATATGAGATGGATGATGGGTATTCGATGGAGATCGGCGGCGAAAGCGATCAGGTCAATGATATGGTGACGCAGATGATACGTCTGATGGCGCTTGGATTTTTGCTGATCTATCTTGTAATGGTTGCACAGTTTCAAAGCTTATTGTCTCCGTTTATTGTGTTGTTTACGATTCCGCTGGCATTTACCGGGGGCCTGCTTGGACTGCTGGCTTTTGGCGAACAGCTTTCTTTGATGAGTCTTTTGGGCTTTACGATTTTGATGGGAACGGTTGTAAATAATGGAATTGTGTTTGTAGATTATGCCAATCAGCTGCGGATCGGCGGTATGGAAAGACGTGATGCGCTCATCGCTACCGGAAAGACGCGTATGCGCCCGATATTGATGACGGCCTTGACGACGATTTTATCTATGAGTATGATGATTTTCAGCAAACAGGCAGGAAATTCTATGGGACGTGGGATGGCGATTGTAGTTGTCGGAGGGTTATTGTACGCAACTTTGATGACACTCTTTATTATTCCTGTCATGTATGATATATTTTATAAGAAGCAGCCGCATCAGGTAGACATCGGAGAAGATGATCTGGATGACATTCTGGATGAGGCGCAGGAGTATATGAATGAAAATGAGTGGTTGGAGGAAAAACGATGATAAAAGTTGTGAAATTTGGCGGCAGTTCTTTGGCCAGTGCAGAGCAGTTCCGCAAAGTACGTGATATTTTACTGGCAGATAAAAAGAGACGGTATGTTGTGCCGAGCGCACCGGGCAAGCGGCATAAAAATGATGCCAAAGTGACGGATATGCTGTATGAGTGTTATGCATTAGCGGAGGCCGAAGAAGAATTTAAGCCGCTGTTGCGTAAAATTCGCGCCAGATATAATGAGATTATCAGCGGATTAAAAATGAATTTGAATCTGGATGACGAATTTAAAGTGATAGAAGAAAAATTTCGCCAGAAGGCAGGCGTTGATTACGCGGCCTCCCGCGGGGAATATTTAAATGGTATTATTATGTCTCATTTTACAGGCTATGAGTTTATTGATGCAGCAGAAGTAATCCGGTTTGACACAGAAGGTAATTTTGATCCGGATACGACAAATCATATTTTGAAGGAACGTTTAAAAAAGAGCGATCGGGCAGTGATTCCAGGATTTTACGGAGCGCAGGCAGATGGTAATGTGAAGACATTTTCCCGTGGCGGCTCTGATATTACAGGATCGATTGTGGCAAAGGCATGTAAAGCGGATTTATATGAGAACTGGACGGATGTATCGGGATTTCTCGTCGCGGATCCAAGAATTATTAAAGACCCAAAAGGAATTAAAGTGATTACTTATAAGGAACTGCGGGAGCTGTCTTATATGGGAGCGCAAGTTCTGCATGAGGATGCTATTTTTCCGGTGCGCAAAGAGGGGATTCCTATTAATATCAAAAATACCAATGCACCGGAGGATCCGGGTACGTTTATCGTAGAGAGCACTTGCCAAAAGCCTGAGTTTACGATTACCGGGATTGCAGGCAAACAAGGATTTGTAGCGGTAAATATTGAAAAGGATATGATGAATTCTGAAATTGGTTTTGGGCGTAAAGTGCTGGAAGCTTTTGAGGAAAATCAAATTTCTTTTGAACATACACCGTCCGGGATTGATACATTTACCGTGTTTGTACATCAGGAAGAATTTGAAGGCAAGGAGCAGAGTGTACTATCTGCCATTCATCGTCTGGCAGAGCCGGACAGCATCGATCTGGAGGCAGACCTGTCACTGATTGCGGTTGTGGGGCGCGGAATGAAGAGTACGCGCGGTACGGCAGGCAGAATATTTTCAGCGCTGGCTCACGCGAATATCAATGTTAAGATGATCGATCAGGGTTCCTCAGAGCTGAATGTCATTATTGGCGTCAGCAACGACGATTTTGAGCAGGCAATTAAAGCGATTTATGATATTTTTGTGATAACGAGGCTATAGAAAAGAAATCTTCCATATAATAGAAAGATGATACAGGAAAGAAGGGAATCATATGATTTGGAATCGGATCGAATTAAAAGAAGATTCAAAATCTCTGCTGCGGCTGAATTATTGGCCGTTTGTGCTGGTGGCATTTATTCATGCTGTCGTAGCCGGAAGCAGTGCGGGAAAGAGCGGTACTACGAATGCTGCAAAAAATTTTCAGAATCTTCATGGAGATGGTTATTATGGGTATGACGGATATACGATGATTAGAGAAATTGTCCGTATTGCACTGCCATTTCTTGGAATGGCGCTGGTAACCGTATTTGGCATGTGGGTTTTGATGATTGTACTTAACGTTTTTGTCATGCATCCGATTGAAATCGGCTGTAAACGGTATATGATTATGGCGCGCAGCGTAAAGCCGGAGTTTCAGGAGATGGCTTTTGTCTTTAAAAACTGTTACGGAAATGTTGTTAAGACGATGTTTTTGAAAAATTTGTTTACGGTTTTATGGTCGCTTTTATTTCTCATTCCGGGGATTGTCAAGTCATATGAATATCGGATGATTCCGTATCTGATGGCAGAATATCCGGATATGGCTTCAGATGAAGCTTTTCGCATCAGCAGAGAGATGATGATGGGCAATAAGTGGGAAGCATTTGTGCTTGATTTGTCATTTTTCGGATGGAATATCCTATCGGCGCTGACGCTCGGACTGACAGGAATTTTTTATTCAGGCCCATATCAAATGCTGACAAATGCAGCGCTGTATCTGACATTGAAAAAGACGCATCCGAGTTTTGGGTATGTTCAGCCGGATGACAATTATTATTTTCAAAAGTAAATGGTAGATATTTCAGGCAATAAAAAGGCAATCAGAAAAGGAACATAGAATCTTTTCTGATTGCCTTTATTAGCATAATGAAAGATCATGCAGTCGATGCATGTAACTGTTACAATTACTTCATTTGATTGATTCTTTCTTTGATATAATTCTCCAAAGCAGCGCCGGTTCGTTCCAATCCTAACTTGCTGCTGTTAATGCATACATCATAATATCTGGAATCACCCCATCGAAAACTGGAGTGCCGGTTGTGATATTGTTTCCGTTTTTTATCATGCCGGCGGATTTTGGCGATGGCGTCAGATTCACTCAGATGATAAACTTCTTTGATACGGTCAATTTTAGCAAGTTCATCGCCTACAACAAAAATGGAAATCAAACCTTTGTGACCGCTTAACACGGTTTCTGCACAGCGGCCGACAATGACAAACGATTCACCGCTGTCTGCTTTTTTTCGAATATAATCAAACTGCATCTCAGCCAGTATTTCTTCCATAGAATTGGAGAAAGCGCCGACTCTTCGTGTGAGAAATGCGTTTCGCGGTTTCTCATCGTATTTTTCCAAAACTTCTACCTTTATATCATTTTCCGTTGCAATTTCATCTAAAATATGTCTGTCATAAAATTTCAGATTGTGATCTTTCGCAATCTTTTCGGCCAGTACATGACCGCCGCTGCCGAATTCGCGGCTTACTGAGATAATTGTTTGTGCCATAAAATCTCCTTTCTATATTAACAGTAGCGAATGAAGATAATTATCATAGATATTGTAACAACAATAATGGTTGCGGGTGCAGCAGATTTACAATATTTTCCCCAGCCAATGACGTAACCGTTTTTGGCGGCTACGGAAGTGCCTACAACATTTGCAGAAGCCCCGATCGGAGTTCCGCTGCCGCCTATATCCGTACCCATAGACAGCGCCCAGGCAAGTGTTTCCAGGCTGACTCCTTGTGCGGCTGCCAGGCTTTTAATAACGGGGATCATCGTTGCAGCAAATGGGATATTATCCACAAATGCGCTTGCAATAGCGGATATCCAAATAATAATGGCAATCATAAGTTTTAAATTGCCATTGCTTGCTTTGCCGATATATCCGGCGATAATTTCCAAAATACCAGTCTGTTCCAGACCGCCGACAACCATAAATAAACCGATAAAAAACAGCAATGTTTTATAGTCTACTTTCGATAAGAGCTCTTTTGCATATCTGGCAAAAGCAATCAGTGTAATAATTGTAATAACCGTTCCGATAAATGCTACGGTAAGGCCGGTTTGTGCATGTGTTACAAGCATAACGACAGCACAGGCAAAAATAATACAGCTAAGCGTAAAGTCTTTTTTATTTTTGATCGCTTTTTTCGGATCCGGCATCGAGCTTGTATCTACTGTATTTTTTTCCGCGGCTTCCAGTTCTTTGTGGAAAACGAGGAAGAAATAGGCGACAACAAGGACCAGGCTGACAGCGGCCATAAGTCCGGTATTTAATAAAAAGTCACTGAACGAATAACCTAAAGATGTACCAATGATAATATTAGGCGGATCACCGCACATCGTTGCCGAGCCGCCCAGGTTCGCGCAGAAGATTTCGGATAAGATCATAGGGACAGGGTTAAATTTCAACAACTTTGCAAGTTCTACGGTTACTGCAGCTAAAAATAAAATGACAGTAATGCTGTCGATGAACATGGCCAGAAATGCGGACATAATCATGAAAGCGATAAACAGCGGAATCGGTTTGTAATTGACTAATTTTGCCAGGCGCATGCAAAGCCAGCGGAAAAATCCTGCTTTTGCCATACCTTCTACCATTACCATCATACCTGCGATAAAAATAATGGTTGCCCAATTAATACCACTGGATGATTCTGCGGATTCGCTGGCGGCATACCAGAAATCCACGGTAAAAATACTGCGCAGATTCAATGTTTCGAAGATTGCGTCCGGACTGTGCATGACGATGCCGAACACGACAACTAATGTCAGCAGGCCACAGCCTAATGTCACGAAATGTCGTTCAATTTTATCCAAAACAATCATAAGAAACATGATGACAAAAATAGCTGCTGCTAAAATTTGTGCGAGTAACATTTTAGTGATTCCTCCTAATCTTTGTGAAATGTAAAATGTGAATAAAAAGGATAAAAAATCTGTGAATTTAATATCAAAAGAAGTTTATCACTATAAAAAAAAAAGTCAATACTTCTAAATAGAAAAAAATACGAAAAAGACCGCTCAGATTTTGCTAAAATTAGCGGAAATGGAAAAAATCAATATTTTTATTGCATTATTTTGTTTAAAAAAGCAGAAATCGGGTGTACAAATTGAAATGAATGTACTAAAATATACCATAGAGTAGTTGGCGTATCGCAAAGGGACAAATAGGAGGTATTTGTAATGGTTAAATCAGATGCAACGCTTCGAATGTATTTGCAATATTATGAAAAGGAGATCAATTTAACAAAGCTTGCTGAAAAAGCTTATCAGGAGGCGAGTATCAGATCTTCAGTACCGGTGCAGAATATTCAGGTATATGTAAAGCCGGAGGATGGAAGAGCATACTATGTAGTAAACGGAGGATTTCAGTCGTTTGTAAACTTGTGGGATTCTGATCGTGATATCTATGACAGTGAGCTAAGCGGTGAGATTAACTGGCTGAATGGGACGACGCACAGACTGATTTTTGAATATCGGGGGCATCAATGTGACTGTGACAGCATTATTGACCGCGTAGTGGAAAAATTTACCAATATCCATTCAGATAAAAAAATGCATGAAATAGAAATTTACATACGGCAGGAACATGAGGCTGCGTATTATGTAATTGATGGCCGTCATACGGGATCTGTTTCTATGTTTGCATAACCTCACAGGCTGCAAAATAAAAGACTTAAGAAAAAAGACTTAAGAAAAGAACAAATCAAAACAAGGGAAACGTTCAAATTTTAAAGAAATGGAGAGTTTATAAAGATGGCTTGGTATGACAGCGCTGTATTTTACCAGATTCATCCGCTTAGTCTGTTTGGATGTGAACAGGAAAGCGCAAATTCAGAAGGCTCACATTTTGCAGAACTGGCAGAATGGGCAGAGCATGCGAAAAAAATGGGCTGTAATGCCATATATATTGGACCTGTATTTAAGGCAGATTCACATGGACATGGGATCGCTGATTATCATAAGGTAGACAGCAGACTCGGCGCCAATGAGGAATTTAAAAACTGGGTGGCAAAATGCCATGATATGGGTATGCATGTAGTGGTAGATGCTGTATTTAATCATGTCGGACGCAGCTTTTTTGCGTTTCAGAATTTAAAGCGCAATGGCAGGAAATCCCCTTATAAAGACTGGTTTGCAAATATAAATTTTAAAAAAGATAACGAATACGGCGACGGATTCAGCTATGAGAGCTGGGGCGGCTACAAAAGGCTTGTAAAGCTCAATATACTCAGTCCGTGGCTGCATGATTATCATTTTGATACGGTGCATTTTTGGATCAATGAATTTGATATTGATGGCATACGAATTGATGCCATTGATGAAATGGATTACGATTTTATAAAGGATCTGCGCAAAGCCGCACAAAGTGCAAAGCCTGATTTCTGGCTGATGGGTGAGCTGACGGATGGGGAGTATACCCGGTGGGTAAATGATAAGATGCTGCACAGCGCTGCAAATAATGAGCTGCAGAAGAAATTTGTATTGGCGCATAACCACGGGGATTATCCAATTATTGCGCGGTCTGTTCGTGAGACGAATGACCAATGTCCATATACGAAACTGTATACGTTTGCAGACAACCATGATGTTTCGCGAATCTATGAGAAATTAAATAAATTAGAGCACCGGCAGCTGATTGCCCTGCTGCAGTATACACTATACGGTATTCCTGCTCTTTACTGCGGTTCTGAGTTTTCTTCTCAGAAGCTTCAAAAAAATGAAGAGGATGAGCAGCCGCAGATGCCATTGAAATTATCGGATTATAAGAATGCTTATGAGCAGGATGAGATTACCCGCCTGCACTGTCTGCTGGGGCGGGCGAATCAGCAGTTTCCGGAATTGTTTTTCGGGCATTATCAGGAAATCATGGTTTCTGATCAACAGTATGTATTTGCCAGAGTGCTGAGAAAAAAGGCGATTTTGGTTGCGGTAAACTGCGGCGACAGTCCTTCGCAGCTGGAAATTCCTCTTGAGAGACAAGCCGCAAAGGCAATAAATTTATTGGATGCGGCTATTCAGTGGGAGAATGAGCCAAAGGCAGGTCTGGATGTTGCCGGATGCGCACAGCTTCAGATCGAAGACAGCGTATTGCATTTGGAGCTTGCGGCAAACAGCGGTAAGATGATACGCATTACGGGGTAGCGTTATACATCAATGCAGGCTTTTTGTATGAAAAATAATTTCGTATGCGGAACAAATCTTGTCTGCGATACATACAATCCATGCGGCGCGGCATTTCGGAATGTGAAAGAGCGTTAAAGGCCACATATGACTTTCAATAATATTTCGCTCCGCCGGAGTCAGACGATAGCGCGAGGAGGCGTTTTTTAACGCAATGGCAGGATGGTGCAGGCCATGCAGACGTCCAATATAACCGTTTTCATGCCAGTCATAAAGATAAAAATCGTGCAGGAATGCACCTCTTACAAGTTCTTTGGATGGAGCTCCAAGATGAAGCCTGCGGTTTAGATAAAAACTGAGCCGGACGACACTGAGCACATGGTCATAGGTTGAGATTGCGCTATGCTGGATACAGCGTTTCATCAGGGCAGTTTCTTTTGTATGAAGAAGACCTTGCAAATCATGTTTTATCTCTTTTTGTTCCTGAGCGGTTAATTTCATATAGAATATTCCTTTCACGTTTCGGACAGTCCTGATAGGGGGCTGTCCTGTTACTTTTTTTTATCATTTTTATTATTTTTACTATTTTTTCTGAAGGAGAGCACATGTTTCATACGGCTGCCGATGTCGCTGTAGGAAACGTGTCTGAAAGAGGCCAAAGAGCCAAGCGCTCTGGTCTGCGGCCAGTTCATAGTCTTAAGCGTTTTCCTGATTTCTTCAATTGTCTGGTGTTCGCGGTATTCTTCGAAAGTAATCTTAGCTTTTATTGCGTCAAAGCCTTCAGAAAGATTGTGTTTTGCATTTTCAATAAACGTATCGTATTTTTCCGCGATTTGCGAGTCTATGGCAAACATGGTAGCTTCCAGCTTGACATTGATTTGAGCCAGTGAGTCAGCAGTCAGTGTACAGTCAGCTGCGAAAACAGCCATAAAAATCAGTGAAAGCAATTCCTGCACATCGAGTGGAAGGGGCGCAGTAATCAGAGAAATATAAGGATGGAGACCGTATAAGACAATCCATCCGGCAAACCCAAAACCAAGAGAACAAGACAGGCAAATCCTGCCGTTCAGATTCAGGGGCAGTCTGCTGTAATCCCACCAGACAGCGTGAAACATACGTTCCGTAGCATAAGAGGTGACATACTCCAATACGGCAGAACCAAACATACATGCGAAAAATACGGAACATGCATTTGGAAGTTTGCTGCAGAGCAGAATATCTAAGACGGCTCCGATTCCGTAAATCGGACAGTAGGGGCCGATCAGCATACCGCGGTTGTCCCATTTTAGCTTTTTTATGCTGCAAAAGACGGTTTCATAGATCCATCCAATCATACTATACAAAATAAACCATATAAATAACGTCGCAATATGCATAAAAACCTCCCATTCAGATGTTTGCTGTGTTATTATAGCGCTTATTTTTAAAAAGTACAAATATCTGATAAATACGCAACGGCTCTATCATTTTATTTCAAAATAAGGTAAAATAATTGTAATTGTTCTTAGTAAGCAACGCTTACGAGAGCAGTAAGGAACAGTCCCTAAGCAAATAAAACAGTATTTTAATTTCAGGAGGAAACAATGATGAACATAGGATTTATCGGATGTGGCAATATGGGAACAGCGATGTTAAATGGTATTTTGCAGTCAGGATTGGGGAAAGCTGAAAATTTGATTGCGTCTGCGAACAGCGAAGCGACGCGAAATAAAATAAAAAATGAGTTGAAAATTCAGCTGGCAGCCTCTAATCAGGAAGTTGCGGAATTTTCAGATATGATGTTTCTGGCAGTGAAGCCGCAGTATTATGCGCAGGTAATTGCACAGATTAAAGATTTTGTAAAACCGGGACAGATCATCGTATCGATTGCACCGGGAAAAACGCTTGCATGGCTGGAGGAGTTGTTTGGCAAACCGGTGAAGTTAGTGCGTGCCATGCCAAATACACCGGCGATGGTTTTAGAGGGGATGACGGCATATTGCGTCAATGAACGAATAACATCGCAGGAAAAAGAACGCATCGCACAAATATGCAGATGTTTTGGAAAAGCGGAAGAAGTTGAGGAATCTATGATGGATGCTGTAACTTCGGTCAGCGGCAGTTCTCCGGCATATGTATTTATGATGATAGAGGCGATGGCGGATGCTGCCGTAGCAGCAGGAATGCCAAGGGCAAAAGCCTATACGTTTGCTGCGCAGGCAGCGCTTGGCAGCGCTAAAATGGTACTGGAGACAGGGCTGCATCCTGGAGCTTTAAAAGATATGGTATGCTCTCCGGGTGGCACAACAATTGAAGCGGTACGTGTTCTGGAAGAAAGAGGTATGCGAAGCAGCGTGATCGAAGCTATGAAAGCGTGTGTGGAAAAAGCGAAGCAATTTTCATAGGAATTTTCATCCATGCCCCTTTTCAAATGGAAGAAAATCGAGTATAATCATAAGAGTTGAATGCAAATTTGGAGGAAAATAAGAGATGTTTGATTATAAGCAGTATCAGAGAAATTATTTTATGCCGCCGCAGGAATGTCTGGATTGGGCGAAAAAAGAATATGTGGATCATGCGCCGATCTGGTGTAGTGTGGATCTGCGGGACGGCAATCAGGCGTTGATTGAGCCGATGAATCTGGAAGAAAAACTTGATTTTTTCAGACTTTTAATAAAATTAGGATTTAAAGAGATAGAGGTTGGATTTCCGGCAGCTTCGGAAACGGAATATCAGCTTGTGCGGAAACTGATCGATCAGAATATGATACCGCAGGATGTCACAATTCAGGTGCTGACGCAGGCAAGAGAGCATATTATCCGTAAGACTTTTGAAGCAGTCAAAGGTGCGCCGAATGTCATCGTGCATGTATACAATTCTACTTCACTGGCGCAGCGGGAGCAGGTATTTCAAAAAGGCCAGGAGGAGATTAAACAGATTGCCATTGAGGGGGCAAAATTATTAAAAGAGCTTGCGGCAGAGGCAGAGGGAAATATTTTATTTGAATACAGTCCGGAAAGCTTTACGGGAACCGAAGTGGACTATGCGGTAGATGTGTGCAATGCGGTCATTGATGTCTGGGAACCGACGCCACAGAAGAAAGCTTATATTAATATTCCGGCGACAGTGGAAATGTCCATGCCGCATGTATTTGCCAGTCAGATTGAATATGTCAGCAAACATCTGCATAACAGAGACAGCATCATTTTATCCTTGCATCCGCATAATGACAGAGGTTGTGGCGTCAGTGATGCGGAAATGGGACTTTTAGCAGGTGCAGACCGTATTGAGGGTACGTTGTTTGGCAATGGGGAGCGTACCGGAAATGTAGATATTATTGTTTTGGCGATGAATATGTATGCACAGGGGGTGGATCCAAAGCTCGATCTTTCTGATATGCCGCATATTGCGCAAGTATATGAAAGACTGACGCAGATGGACATTCATATGCGGCATCCATACTGCGGCAAACTCGTATTTGCGGCTTTTTCCGGTTCGCATCAGGATGCCATTGCCAAAGGGATGAAGTATCGGGAAGAGCATCAAAAAGATCGTTGGACAGTTCCATATCTTCCGATTAATCCGGAAGATGTCGGCCGTACGTATGACAGTGATGTGATTCGTATTAACAGCCAGTCAGGAAAAGGCGGTGTAGCCTATGTGCTGGAAAAAACCTATGGTCTTAAAATTCCATATAAAATGCGCGAAGATCTGGGATACGCAGTAAAAGATGTATCGGATAAGGCACATGCAGAGCTTTCACCGGAAGAAATCTATGCTATTTTTACGAAACGGTACAAAGATTATACACCGGTATTTGAGGTGAAAGGATGCCATTTCCGTCAGGAAGATGGCATTACGGCGACGGTAAATATTATTAAAGACGGTAAGAAAAATCTGGTGGAGACAACCGGGAATGGCCGTTTAAATGCGGTCAGCAATTCTTTTGCGGAGTTTTTTGAAAAGCCTTGTGAGATTATCTGTTATGAGGAGCATGCGTTGGAAGATGGATCCGATTCCAGTGCAATTGCATATGTAGGAATTAAAGGAGAGGATAACAGGCTGTATTTTGGAATCGGTATTGATCCTGATATTTTGCGCGCTTCGATAGATGCGCTTATTACGGCAATGAACAGGAGTATGGAATAGAAAAACATATGGAACATGGGGAAAGAAAAATAAGGAAAGCGGCAGGATATCTCTGTGTATTGCTGGGGAGTGTGCTGGCAGTGTATGTCGGGATATGGAGAATGATTATCCGGCCGTTAGCCGGCTTATATCTGGCCATGAAAGCAGGGGAGTTGACGATATTATATGTGATAACTGCCTTGATTAAGTGTGGTTTATCTTTAACAGTGGGCGGTTTTATCTGGTCGGTTGGATATATGCTCAAATGTATTCTGGATGCATAAAATGTCGGAGAAAAAGACAGGTACATTGTAAAGTTATTGATTCTAAGTTATTGATTCAAAGTTCCTTACAGGGATTGGAGGATAGAGCGGAGATATGAAGAAAGTCTATCAGTTTACGATATTCTGTATCATGCTGGCAGTATCATTTTTTATCGATCATGGTACGCAGACACAGGCTGCAGTCAGGCTGAATCAGACAAATGCAACGATTTGTATTGGCGGAAAGACAACGTTAGAAGTGAGTGGCGCGTCAAAACCTGTCAAATGGTCTACGAGCAATAAGAATGTAGCAAAAGTGGGTTCGGCCGGAGTTGTAACAGGCATCGGCAAAGGCACAGCTACTATTACAGCAAAAGCAGGCAGCGTTATATGCAAATGTCGTGTGACAGTCAATGAAACTTATGGGGCGTCAGTGTCGAATGTGGTAATTAAGCGGGAGACGCCTGTGATGCTGACCTTTACAAAAGATGCGGTAGTCAGCTATAAAATACAGGATCCGGATATCTGCAGCGCGGGTTGGGGAGGATGGTCAGGTAATGAGATTCCGCTGAATGTTAAGCCTAAAAAGATAGGGACGACTTATATTACATGCACAAATGGAGCAAATAATGAATCTGTGCGTATCCGTGTGCGGGTGAAAAAGGTTCCGGTAACTATTACGAGCCTTCATGCTGCTTCGAGTGACGGCGGTGATTTTATATGTGGTGAAAATACAGCAAAGATTACGTTCCGTCAGGATCGCACGTCTAAAAATACAGTGCTGTATCTGATTAGCCGCAGCGGTGAGACGATCTGGACAAAACAGATGGGAGCAGTGCCGGCAGGAAAGCATCATTCGGTAGTATGGAATGGAACAGATGATAAAGGGGCCGGATACGAAGGTGAATTTCGTCTGAAAGTAGTGGCAGACGGTTATACGACAAGAAACTGGCATTATTATAAATGTTATGCAAAAAGTCCGTTTTTGAAAGGCACAGGAACAAGAGAAAAACCATATGAAGTTGCTGTAGCAGAGCATTTGGAACGAATGGCGGATTTCCCGAACAAACATTTTATACAGGTGCAGGATATTGATCTGCGTTCCGAACTGATTAGTAATATTTTCAGTGCGGAACATCCATTTATGGGCAGTTATAATGCAAAGCCGCAAGAACAGGCGTTCCGCATTTTGAATTACAACGGCAATACATCTTTGTTTGGCGTGATCGGCGTCGAGGGAGAATTAAACTATGTAACGGTATCTGATGCGCGGATTACGGGCACCGGACAGAAACGATCGGCTGTTATGGCGGAAGTCAATCAGGGGATGCTTATGAACTGTGTGGTAGAGCAGGCGGTTATTTATTCGGCCTCCGCTACGGATGCTGCGCTGATGACGGTAGAAAACAGTGGAGTCATTGACCGATGCAGAGTGCATGGAACCATTTATACATATGGAAATATGGCTGGGGGAGCCGTGTACAATGAACAGCGCATGATTCGCACAAAAGTAGAAGCGGATCTGAACCTGACGGCCGCAGGTGAAATCAGTGGCGGAGAGGAGCTGTATGTGGGTGGTATTGCAGCTGTAAATGGACAGGCAGCTTTTATCGATGCCTGTGAAAGCTCCAGCAGTATACAGGCAGCCGGTACGCTGCATACACCGGCGAGACTGTATATGGGCGGAATCGTAGGCAAAAATTCCGGACAGGTGCGGGATGGAGGGTCATTAGCGCTGTTTCCGCTGGAATATACGAATGATCTGATTGGAGATGCACAAGGTGGTATGATTGCCGGAGAAAACAATGGCATGATTACCGGGGTTACCTATTATGAAACAATCGGACGCAAGAGCAGCGCCACAGGAAATGGACGCGAAGAAAGTCTGCATCCGGTGGAGAATCATAACGAGGAGGGATAAATGTATGAATTGCTTATCACCATCAATATTGGCGGCGGACTTTACCAGGCTGGGGGAGCAGGTATCGGCAGCAGAGCAGGCAGGGGCGCAATATCTTCATTTTGACGTGATGGATGGATGTTTTGTACCGAATATTTCTTTTGGTATGCCGGTTTTAAGTTCTTTACGGGAAAGTACGAATCTGATGCTGGATGTGCATTTAATGATTCAGGAGCCTGTACGTTATATCAAAGAGATAGCGGATTGTGGCGCTGATATTATTACGGTTCATGCAGAGGCTTGCACCGACCTGAATCATGCGATAGACATGATTAAGGAACGGGAGCTTCTGGCTGGAGTTGCATTGTGTCCGGCGACGTCTTTGACAGCGCTGGATTACATATTGCCGCGTATTGATATGGCGCTCATTATGACAGTCAACCCGGGACTTGGAGGACAAAAGCTGATTCCATATACGTTAGATAAGATTCGGGATTTGAAAAAGATCATTGACCGCAGGGGCTTAAAGACAGATATTGAAGTAGACGGCGGGATTAATTTTAAGACGCTGGAGCACGTGCTTGACGCTGGAGCAAATATTATCGTATCAGGCAGTGCAGTCTTTGATGGAGATGTGGAAGAAAATACAAAAAGGCTGCTGGATATTATGAAATAATGGGGCATCATTTTTGATGTATGCGAAAAACGTGTATGAAACTGGTTTTCATTTTCATACACGTTTTGAAATGAAAAGAAATTTTTATTACTTAGGAACTGTTCCCTGATGGTGTAGCTTTACTTGGGGAATTTATCAAATAATAACAGGGAACACCCATTTTATACTATAATGTTATTAATGTAGACAGCCTATCGCACATAAGAATATACTTGAAACATGGCGGAACTTGTACAGATGAAGAAATTAGAAAAAACAGAAGCTCAATGTTTATTCGGTTATTAAAGCGGATTATATAATGAAAAACAATGCAGAAGGAAGAAATATTGTATGACAGGTTAAAAAAAGAGGATAAGGAGTAGCAGAGGTTACAGCATCTAAGCTATATGGTTCAGGCGGAATGTCCTTATCGTGCAGCACAGTCCTAAGATTGCCGGAACCGTGGCGGAGAAAAGCGTTGGCAGACGGGAAGTTAAAAAGACGCTCCTTATTGAAATTGATTCAGACCGGAATTGTAAATATAGCCGATGGCATCCAGCTTTTGGCAAATGACTGACGCATCCAGGTTAAGAGAAGCGCATAATTCTTCCAAAGATGGGTAATGATCGCGCAGCTGAGTGTTTATATAACTTAAAAGTATAGCCGGGTCGTTGGGTAATTGAATGGACATAAGAACCTCCTGTTTTTTGTGATAATATTATTTGTTGTCTGTAACAGGGCTTTGCATGGATTACCTTGCAAAGTTCATAATTTTGACGTTGATTTGGGCAGTATCAGCTCTGACCATATATACAAATTGCAATTGATATATGAGCAGTATAGCATACAACTTATTATATATCAATTAGGAATTGTCCCCTGCAGCAAATAAATACGGTGAATAAAAAGCTATGAATATAAGTCATGCACCATAGCCTTTTATTATGCAGGCCAGCCTGTAAGGATAGTTCTTTAGCCCTTTCAGTGGATTGTAGAAATGCCTCTGCTACATATAAGCATTGTGCACAAGCGAAAATAAATGAACCTACTTGTACTTTGCCGAGCAAGATAGGTTTATATAACATACCATGGTGGTAAACCACTTTGTGGGCGGTTGCTCCTTTTAAACCTGCGTTATAGCATATCTTAAGTTTGATTGCAATAACCTTTTTCAGCTATCTGTCTGTTTATCTTGTATTATGACAATATTTTTGAGTTTTTAGTGTTTACCCTTATTAGTTAAAAAATTATTTAATATAATTGTATCATACCAAAATATTATATACCAGACTTTCTTTTTGTCAAAATATTATAAGAATGTTCGTATAATTTCTGGCAGGCAGGGAAAAGGAGGTTATATCTATTATGATGGCTTTGTATGATGAAGAAAAGATTTACAGAGCTTTCCGTAGAAGATGTCCGGGAGATTGAAAAAGTATTATTTCAATTGTCCATGATGATCTCCTGGTAAATCTCAACCGCGCTCTAGAGCGTGTTTGAAAAATGCTTTCTGTGAGATGTGCTTCACAGTTTGTGGAGAATGTATCCCAAATTTAGGAGTCATAGTGGGCTATGTTGACTAAATTTGGGATACATTCTCCGCAAAGTGGGGAGCGCAGATCGCGGGAATGATTTTTCAAACACGCTCTAGTGCTCCCGCACTGCTTCGCGGATAGTGTCTGCTTATTACTGGGTAAACTGCAGTGTGGAGATCAATAAAATGGTTATCCGTATAGAAAAAACGGTTGATTGTTAAAATTACACAAAAAAATATAAAAAATATGTAAAAATTGTATAAAATAAAAATTGACATTTCGGAAAAACATTGCTATACTACCGTACATAAAGCAAAGGTGCTGAGAGATGGATATCTCGTCAGCGCCTTTTTGTTTTTAAAAGATACAATGCTGGAGCCACGAAGCTGTGGATATGCAGATATTGTATCTTTTTTTATTTTATAATCAGAGGAGGAAAATGATTATGACTTATGTATCTGTTGATGTAATGTGGACCTTGCTTGGAGCGGCGATGGTATTTTTTATGCAGGCTGGGTTTTCTTTATGTGAAGCCGGATTAACGAGGGCAAAAAACACAGGTAATATACTGATGAAAAATCTGATGGACTTTTGTATCGGTACGCCGGCGTTTTGGCTCGTTGGCTTCGGTATTATGTTTGGCGGTTCCGGCGCGGTGATTGGCGGATTTGACCCGTTTATTTTGGGAGAGTATGATTTTGGATCGCTTCCGAAGTGGTGTTATGTAATTTTTCAGACCGTATTTTGTGCGACAGCAGCGACGATTGTATCCGGCTCGATGGCCGAGCGTACAAAATTTAGTTCTTACTGTGTGTATAGCGCACTGATTTCACTCGTTGTATATCCGATTTCCGGACATTGGATCTGGGGCGGCGGCTGGCTGTCGGAAATGGGATTTCATGATTTTGCAGGTTCTTGTGCGGTACATATGGTAGGCGGCATTGCGGCATGCATTGGTGCAGCAACGTTGGGACCGCGTATTGGCAAGTATGGCAAAGACGGGAAACCGAGGGCGATTCCGGGGCATAACTTAACGGCGGTTGCTTTGGGAGTGTTTATTCTTTGGTTTTGCTGGTTTGGATTTAATGGATGCTCCACAGTGTCTATGAGTTCGGATGAGGCGATGCTGTCGGCATCATTGATTTTTATGAATACCAATCTTGCAGCAGCAGTTGCAACTTGTGTTGTGCTGGTTGTTACCTGGATTCTTTATAAAAAACCGGATGTATCTATGTGCTTGAATGGCGCATTGGCAGGATTAGTGGCGATTACAGCAGGATGTGATGTTGTCGATCCGTTTGGCGCATTTTTTATAGGTCTTGTCGCAGGCGGACTTGTAGTAGCTTCTGTAGAGTTTTTTGATAAAATTGCAAAGATCGATGATCCGGTAGGCGCGATCTCAGTGCATGGAGCGTGTGGGATGTTTGGTACGCTTGCAGTTGGGTTGTTTGCGACAGATGGCGGTGTATTTTATGGCGGCGGTATCAAGCTGCTTGGCACACAGGCGCTTGGCGTGCTGGCAGTTGCAGCATGGGTAGCTGTGACGATGACGATTATTTTTCAGGTAATCAAGCATACGATTGGACTGCGGGTAGAGCAGGAAATTGAAATAGATGGTTTGGATATCCATGAACATGGACTTGCAAGCGCATATTCCGGATTTGCGATTCATGATGTTATGGGTACGCTGGATGTGAATGAAAATACGGATCTGGGAGAAGATAATCCGCTGGCAGCTACTCCGGCGCAGATGAACGCTGCGGTTCCGGTAGTCCGGACAGAGGAAGGCATACCTGCAGATACGGGCATGTATAAAGTAGCGATCATTGCAAAATTATCCAGATTTGAAAAATTAAAGAAAGCTCTGAATGAGCTGGGTGTAACCGGAATGACAGTTACGCAGGTCATGGGCTGCGGCATTCAGAGAGGAGCAGGAGAATACTATCGTGGCGTAGAGATGGATGCAACGCTGCTGCCGAAAATTAAAATTGAAGTTGTTGTTAATAAGATTCCGGTAGACCAGGTAATTGATACAGCAAAAAAAGTGCTTTATTCCGGGCGGATTGGAGATGGGAAGATTTTCGTATTCCATGTAGCAAGAGTTGTAAAAGTCCGGACTGGGGAAGAGAATGGCAAGGCGCTGCAGGATGTAGAGTAATATATTATAGAAGAGAAGCTTCCAATTGTTTTGAACAGGGGAATAGGATTAAGAGATTGCCGCGGCGGCAGTCTCTTAATTTTATTTAGGAACTGTAAAGAAATAACTTACAATATTCCTTACTAAAAAAGATCAATAGTTATCATAGTCTATCAATGATAAATTCAAAAGTAAGTTTATTATGCAAAATATTGGTTTACATTTATTGATTTATATTTTAAGATGGTACATAATAATAGGTATTGTTGCCTGTGAATGAATGGGAAGCGGGGGAGCGGATCGTTTTGCTTATGAAAGAGGTAAATACGCATGATTATAAAATTTCTTCCTAAAAAAGCTGCTTTGCTTTTTGTAATATTAATTATATTTTCAAGTTTGTCATCAATCATATCGAGTCTGATACCTGGTTTTTATAAACAGATTATGGATCAGGGAATCATTACAGGAAATATACGATCCGTTATGAAATTTTTGTTTGCAATTGTTTTGTTTTCTTTGCTGAACAGTACAATTAAAATTTTCAATAACCTGTCCATTAATAGAATGGGGTTATATGTATCCCAAGGTTTAAAAGAAAACGTTATAAAAAAAGTATTTCATTCCCCTCTTAATTTTTTTGATAAAGTAAGCAACGGAGAATTGATTCAAAGAATCAGAGAAACAGATGCCATATCCGGGGTATTTAATCCGCAATTATTGAGTATCATTGTTTCTTTCGGTACGTGTATACTTGCAATATTTAAAGTTCATTTCATTGACGATCGGTTTTTGGTTATTTATTTGATTGCATTTCCATTGCTTATGTTTGTATCTTATCAATTTTCAAAAAAATATAAAAATTTAACGTATGAAAATGTCAGGCTCAACACAAAGCTAAGTCAGCTGGTTCATGAAAGCATTACAGGAATCAACGAAGTAAAGAGCAATAATTTGCTGGATGCAAAACAATTTGATATTAACCATTTAAACGATAGGATCTATCAAAAAACAAAAAAGCAAAATACACTATATGCATTTCATATGGAACTCATATCGATGATAAACCTGGCTGTTTCCATCAGTATTACCATCGTGTTTTTCGTTTTGTTTCAGAATGAACATAATACGATAGGACAATATATTGAAATCACGCAATATTCATCTATGATTTTAGCGCCTGCACAATTGGTATCTTCCATTGTATCTGTTTTTCAGCCTTTGATCATTTTATTGAAAAGATTAAAGTTTTTTGATATAACAGCGCAGCAAGACGATCGTTCAGGCGAAGAGATTGGTGTGATCGAAGAGATCGAATACAAGAATGTTTCTTTTGCTTATCATGAAAATGAAGCGCTGAGTCATTTGGATTTCCATGTTGCTAAAAATGATAAGGTACTTATTAGCGGTCAAAACGGGGCAGGGAAAACAACGATGATAAAATTGTTATTACGGCTTTACGATAATTATAAAGGGGAGATTTTATTCAATGGTATGAATTCAAAAAGCTGTTCTTTAAAAAGTATCCGAAATGAAATAGCAGTCGTTTTTCAGGATACATTTTTATTTGACGGCAGTTTGCATGATAATATTATATGCGGCAGTCAGGAAGTCTCTAAAGATGAAGTTATCAAGGCCATGGAACAGTCAGGCTTTATGCGTAACAGAAAAGACATTAAACCGGATGAATTATTAAAGCTTCCGATTGTAGAGGGAGGTAGTAATTTATCAGGCGGGCAAAAAAGAATGATTGCGATTGCCAGAGCCTTGGTGAAAAAACCGAGTGTTCTCGTTTTGGATGAACCTACGACTTTTTTAGACAATGATTCCAGAAAAACAATTCTTACATTTATAAAAGAAGCTGAAAATATGATAATCATAGTAATATCTCATGATACTGAAATGGAGGATATCATCAAAAAAAGGATTTATTTAGAAAAATCTTAATAGACTGGCCTAACGGAGTTATGCGGGTTTGTGGATTTTTGGCATCTAAAAAAGTGAAAAAAGTTTGTGACAATTACTTGATATCAACGGGGTATGTGGCGCTTTGTGTGAGGGATAGTCTGCCAATTTAAAGTTTTAAGAAGTATCTTATTAAGTGGGCTTGATTAATTTTAAAGATATGATACAATGAAAATGTTACATATATGTAACATAAAAGATATTTATAAAAAATATTAGGAGGGGTTTCATGCAATTTGATATTGTAAGAGGTAAAATTTCTAAGCCAGAGCAGTGCCGTCAATTGATTTCTGTAATTAGGCAGTATATGAAGGATAATGATGAAACAGGTACATTATATTTAGGATATCCATTAACTGCTAACGCAGATGAAGCAATTATGGTTGAAGCATTATGGGTTACAAAGAACAAGGGGATGGTTGCATTTATATTTGGAGATAGTCAAGATTCAGTTTTACTGCTAAAGGAGCAACAAGATTCATTATACTATAATATTGATTTTTATCTTAAAAAATATTCCAGTTTAAGAAAAGGCAGAAATTTGGCTTTTGCTCCATTAGTAATTACTGTGGTTCCTAATGAGGTGAGATGTTCTGATGAAAATAATGAATATATATTTTGCAAAAACGAAGAAATTGCATCTTATATAGAGGACTTTGATGGATTTGATAAAACAGTTTATAAAAGATTGTGTGAAGTGCTTCAAAAAGTATCAGAAATAAAACCTAGAAAAAAGAGAATAAATGTTAAAAAGCCAGATTCTTATGGCGCTATCATAAAAAAAATTGAAAAGGAAATTGCAAATTTAGATCAATGGCAGAAGAAAGCAGCCTTTGAAATGCCAGATGGTCCTCAGAGAATAAAAGGCTTGGCAGGATCAGGAAAAACAATTGTGCTTGCTTTGAAAGCGGCATATTTGCATACACAGTTTCCAGAGTTAAAAATAGGGGTAACATATTATACAAGAGCATTATATCAACAATATTTCAATTTGATTTCTGATTTCGTTCAAGATATGTCTGGAGAGAAAGTTGATTGGGATAGTTTGGATGTCATACATGCTTGGGGAAGTAATTCTGAACAGGGAATATATTCTAATATGGCAACAAGAGTTGGATTTAGAGCTTATAATTTAACTTCGGCTATATCAAAATTTGGAAGAATGAATCCATTTGAGGGGTGTTGTGATGAATTGTTATCGCTTATAACATCAGAATATGAGCCAGAGTATGATGTTATGTTGATTGATGAAGCACAAGATATGCCAAGTAGTTTTTTCAGATTAATTTATTCTAACGTTAAGGAACCAAAACGAATAATATGGGCTTATGATGAGCTACAAAATTTGTCAAATGTTGAAATGCCATCATTAGAAGAAATGTTTGGAGTTGATGAAAACGGAAGTCTGAATATTAACATTGAAAATAGAGACGACGAACCTAGAAGGGATATTACTTTACCTGTATGTTACAGAAATCCACCATGGACTCTTGCGTTGGCTCATGCATTAGGGTTTGGTTTATATCATAAACCAGTGATACAAATGTTTGATGATTTAAAAGTATGGCGAGATATCGGTTATACGGTAAAGAGTGGTAAACTTAAGGAAAACAATACAGTACAATTGTCCAGAAAAAACGTATCAACTCCTGAGTATTTTGAAGAATTGCTAAGTAAAGAAGATAGTATAAAATTACACAAATTTGATGCAAAAGAGGCACAATACTCATGGATTGCAAGTGAAATTAAAAAGAATATCGTGAATGATGAGTTGGATCCGGATGATATATTGGTTATTTTTCCAGATACTTATACTGCCAAGCGCGAATATAAGGAATTACAGAAATTCTTGAATGCCAGGGAGATAAAATCTATTTTGGCTGGTGTAGATACAGACAGAGATACTTTTAGAGTAAACGGGTGTATTACATGTGCACATGTGTATAGAGCAAAAGGAAATGAAGCGCCAATGGTTTATGTTGTTAATGCAGATTACTGTGCAGAAGAAATGGAACTGATAAAATTGAGAAATATTTTATTTACATCAATTACTCGTTCAAGAGCCTGGGTTAGAATTTGTGGTGTGGGTGTAAATATGGAGCAGATAGAAAAAGAATATAACGATTGTGTATCTAATAATTTTGATTTGCGATTTAGAGTGCCTACAGCGGATGAACTTAAGGCTGCAAGACGAGTGAATAGGGAAAGAACTTCGAAAGAAAAGCAACTGGTAGAGAATGTAAAAGCAAATATAAATGAACTAATTCTACAACTTGAACATGGAATTGTAGAGCCTGAATTAGTTCCGGAATTGAGTAAGCTTATTAATTTGTTGGAGAAGAAGTAGAGAAGATGAAAAAAGGACGAAAAACTTATGAAGAGCAATTAGAAGAACAAATTGATAATACATTACGCATGTTGCTGCAAGCGGGGTTATTGTATACTTACAATGAATTGAAAAGAGATTATTTGGATAGGAGGACAATTAGGTTATCTTGGAATAACCATAGATCAGGTGATTACAACGCAGGAGATAGCTTTTTGAAAATTGAGCAATATAAAAAAATACTGGAAAACGGAAGTTATCTGTGTGTCCTTTTTGATGGCTCAATAATAAGAGTAAGTTATACAATATGTAATAATATATTAGTTGCACATAATTTGTTGTGGTGGCCAGCTCCATATAAATATGAAAATGTTACGTTAAATGATGTTGAACCAGTTCAAATGATTTCTGATTTTTTGGGTGATGAGCAATGGTATGAGAACATTGAAATGAGGTCACCAATTAGAATTGATTATGATCCACGAGAAGAGATTGTGAACATAAAACATCCACCAGTACATATGCATTTAGAGCATAAAGATTGTAGGATATATGTTGAAAAACCATTATGTTTTAATAGATTTATTAAATATATTTTTGAAAATTTTTATCCAAATGCCAATATCTATTTAGATAATCATGATTACATTGATTTTGATGTAGATGATGAATTTGAATATCTGGTGGGAATGACTAAAATTATGTGTTAAGCAGTGAGGAGGAAAATGAAAGTGACAACTTGTTCAGAGTTTACATTACTAGATGAAGATGGTGGGAATGGTAATGTAATATCTGTTGAAAGTATTCAGGCATCTGTAAGAAAGAATATAGTTCGACAGTATATTTACATTAGAAAATTAAAAAAAATGACGCAAGCGGATGTGGCAAAAGAAGCAGGGTTTTCCAGAACTAATATTACCAGATTTGAAAGTGGAGAGTATAATCCTACGCTGGAAATGATGGTAAAAATTGCAGCAGCATTAGATGTGAACCTGGAGTTACGATTGGTAGGAAAGAATATTTGAGGTTTATACATTTTTTGTGTAATTATGCGATTTTTGACATGCTTCACAGCCTAAAGTGCAAAAAAATCAGATGGCGCTTTAGAAAGAAGCATATGGTTGGTGATAAAAGAAAATCCTCATGTAACACGCCCTAGCGTTCCATCCGGCTGTAATAAACTCTAATTTCTGGCTAGATGGAGCGCTGGATATTTATTTTACGGTGTACTAGACAGAATTGCTTTGGATTCTATCGATCAGGGATTCTTTTCTTACACTCTTTGCGATACCTGCTGCCAGAAGAACCTGAATCGTTAGCAGCGAAGCAGATACAATAGTTGCTGCCAGCGTCGGATAGTGATAATTGGTAATGTTAAACATGCCGTTTGCTTTTGCGTAGAGGAAAACTGGATATCCTGCAATGCTTCCGAAGCCTACCGACAGCAGCAGGGTACATGCTGTATAAAATAGACCTTCTAACTGCAGCATCTTCATAAGCTGAGAATCTGACATGCCGACAGCCTGCAGGATGCCGATCTCTTTCTTTCGGACATGCACATTGTTTATCATGGTATTCATCAGATTCAGGACGCTGATAACAGCTAAGATTCCAAGAAACGCATAACTGGCCCCTCTAATTGCGCGAATTGCTGATTTCAGAGTGTCGTACTCCTGTTTCCAGGTTCGAAGCTCGATTCTTTTGGATTGTTCTGTAATCGTCCGCAGAGACTTTTCCAAATTTTTATCATATTTTTGATCTGCTATAATATGAAAAAACGCGTCACAACTGTTTTTGCACAGCCGATCGGCAGCTTCTTTTGCCATAATCAGATAAGCGCCATTCGTCAGGCCGTATTCATAGCTTCCGATTGCTGCAATTTCAAATTCTTTCTGATAGGTATCATCTCCATCATAGACCGTCAGTAAAAAGCGGTCGCCGACGGTAAGGTCCGGGTACCAGTGCAGCAGCGCTTTGTCAATGATTACCTTATCTCCGGCTTTCAAATCCTCATAGGTGATGCCGCCTTGTTTGATTCCTTTTTCCAGTATGCTGGCATATTCCTGCGGTACACCGTTGATATCGTTACGATCATCTTCTTCAAAAGGGCCTCCGCTTACGCGTACATTTGAAAAGACATCAATCCGTGTTACACCTTCCAGACTTTCTAATTGCTTTTTTAACGTTTCAGAGAGTGGATGGTTTTTTTGTATTTCTGACCATTTCAGCTCCGGGCGCTCTTTATTATTTTCTTCGGTAATGGGGGAAAGCTCATAGGAACCGACAATGGAATTGTTGGCGCCTTCCGAAGGATCAGCACAGGATAAAATGGTTGCAACTATCATGAAAAAAATCCCGGTAGCAGACATGGATAAAATGGTGAGCAGGCTTTTTCGTTTGTTTTCCGTGAGATAGCGGCAGGTCAGCCGGCTAACGGTAAGGGATAGATAGCCTTTTTTGCTGCTCCGTGTTTTTTTGGATGTTCCTTGTGTGCGCAGAGCTTCGATTTCGGAGATTTTTGCTGCCATATGCATAGGCCGCATGAGTGAAACATATACTGTGCATAAAGAAACAGACGCGGCTAGTATATAAATCCACCAATAGAGCGGAGCTTTTATTCCATGATCTAAAAAACTACGAATGGTTTCAATAAAAACAATATCGTCGGAAGAAAACCGGTATAAGAAGTTCATTGCAAGATTGACCATCAAGGTACCGAGGATCAGGCCAAGCGGGATTGCCAGGAAAGCAATGCATAACCCTTCTCTTAAGATCATCCGTTTGATCTGTCGGCTGGTCGCTCCGAGTGTCTTTAATCTTCCGAATTCCTGAATTTTCTGGTTCATGGACACATAATAAATGCTATAGATCGTAATTACGCCTGCGATTACAATAATTGCCATAATCAGGATCATGGCCGACTGAAATGCGGGATCTACATAATTTGCCATAAGGTAGTCATGATTGATCGTTATATCGGTTTCCTTAATCTGGAATTGTCCGGCGATCGTTTTGATTTTTTCCTCAATTTGTTCTGTCGTAGAGTTTCTTGCATCATCTACCTGAAACAGGAAGCGGTAGGTGATTTGTTGTGCGGATAACTCTTTTTTCAAAAAAGCCTCTGAAATCAGGGCAGTATATGTCTTTTGTTTTTTAGTGGAGATACTGTCTTTAAAAAATCCGCAAATCCGAAATTTTTTTGTTTCCGTAAGATCCAGTACGCCGTTGCGGATGATCTGATAAGAAACGTCAATCGAATCTCCGAGGTCTCCGCTTTGCCCGAGAGCTTCCAGTATTCCATCAGAGACGGCGATCTCGTTTTCTGCTTTGGGCAGCGTTCCTTTTTCGAGTGCGGTATGATATAATTTCAGACCTTCAGAATCAATATACAGCATGGAAACGGTGGCATCATTCAGCGTCATCCTGCCGACATCGCTGCGAAGCCCGTAGTGTGAAATATCATGATGCGCAATCAACTGTTGGATCGTCGCTTCATTTACATCACGATAAAGGGCATGCCATGACGGATAGAGCTGATTGACCGCAGCAAATTGAAGGTCTATCATTCCCTTTCCTACGGTCGGGACAGTAAACAACAGCATCGTTGTCAGAAGGATTGCCAGACCAATGAAAAAATTGCGGCTCTTGTAGTATTTCATATTATAAAACGCGACTTTTGTTACGGTATTTATTTTCATCTGCTGTTCACCACCTTGCCATCTGCAATTTCAACAATAGATTCTGCCATCTGGGCAATGGTTTCATCATGTGTAATCATGACGAGTGTCTGCCCAAAATCTGTTACACAGCTTTTGAGCAGCTTCATAACTTCCAGCTCCGTACGCGAATCCAGATTTCCGGTCGGCTCGTCTGCCAGAATAACAGCGGGTCTGGTTATCAGCGCTCTTGCGATGGCTACCCGTTGTTTTTGCCCGCCGGATAAGGTGTTTGGCATAGCGTTCCTTTTATCTTTTAATCCGATCTTTTCCAGAACAGTTTCTACATCCTGCACGTTGGTCTTGCGGTTATCAAGGCCGATAGGGAGTACAATGTTTTCCCATACATTGAGTGAAGGCGCCAAATTGTAATCCTGAAAAATAAATCCGATCTTTTTTCTGCGAAATTGTGTCAGCCTGTCTTTTTTCAGGGAAAATAGATCGGTTCCTTCCAACCATACTTTTCCTTCATCTGGGCGCTCCAGGCCGCCGATTAAATGCAGCAGAGTTGATTTTCCGGAGCCGGAACGTCCGACAATGGCTGTAAATTTTCCTCTTTCTATCTGCAGATTTGAGTGGTTAACTGCTCGAACCAGGTTTTCGCCTGTCCCATAATATTTGCACAGGTTTTCCAGCGCTAAAATGTGATTCCTGTCTGTTTTCATGTGTTCGTCCTGCCTTTCTTTTCGTTATTTACATATGGTTCTTAACCACTATAACATGCAGGCATTACAAAAACCTTACAGTTCGATAACAGTTTTGTAAGGAATCTTTTGTAACCGTTCAGGTTCAAGCGGCAGCGTAATTTTAAAGACGGTGCCGTTTTTGTCTATTTTCCGTCTTGCAGAGATCGTGCCGCCCTGTCGTTCCAAAATCATTCTGGCAAGATACAGTCCTATGCCTGAGCCTTCTTTTGTCTTTTGTTTTGCCTGTGCGCCCCGATAAAAGCGTTGGTATATTTTTTGCAGTTCTTCAGGTCTGATGCCCATTCCTTCGTCTTCGATTTCCAGCAGCATATTAGCTACTAAAGGAATCACACGAACTGTGACAACGGTATGCTCTGAGGAATATTTCACACAATTATCCAAAACATTCGCAATAGCCTCTTCTGTCCATTTTATATCGTGACGAAGGATAATGTCATTCTCCATATGGATACAGATGTCGATGTTTTTATCTTTGGCCTTCATATATATTTGACTGACTGCGGCAGTAAGTGTACGGCGAAAGCCGGTTAAAACAGGATTTAATTGGATCATGTGTGTTTCAAGGCGGGAAAGCTTTACCAGTTCATGTAAAAGCAGCTCTAATTTTTCAATTTCTTTTTCTCCCCGTGTGAAAAATTCTTTTTTTTCGTCTTCCTTAAGCCAATTTCCTGCTGCCAGTTCATAACTCATTTTCAGAGATGCAAGGGGTGTCTTTAGCTGGTGAGAAATATCTGTGATGAATGTTTTTGTATTGTTTTCTTCTGTTTTTAGCTGTTGCCTCAGTGCGGAAAAATATACACCAAGCTCCCGCAGGGATTCACCGATTTTTAACCATTCTTCGGAAGCGTTTGTATAATCTGGTATATATTCATAGTTCCCATTCCGATACTGTTCCAGACATTCATACAATTCCTGCTGTCTTTTCAAAGATCCGCTGCCTTGCCTGCTTTTGTAAAAATGCACATAAGCCAGTGCGGATGTAAACAACAATCCTGCAAAGAGTCCGGTTCCCCAAAAAAGCCACAGAATAGGATCTGATGCCAGACGATGAAGTTCGTATCCATATTTGTCTTCTATGATGTGGATGCTTTCCTGCATGTCATTTGCTGTCGGTTCGTCCGGTATCAGGCATTTTTGTGTAGACTCCCATACGGTAATCACCTTTGCAGCAAGCGTTGGGTCGTCTGTAGTCAGGGTGAGTATCCGACGACGATTTAAGTAATTTTCATAACCTGCCAGTACGAGCATAAAGGAAGAAAAGAGAATACAAAATATCAGATAATTGACGATAAATTTTTTTATTTTTTTATTACTTTTCCAGTCCATATATAGCCGAGTCCTCTCACGTTGGATATTTCGTTCGTTCCGAGCTTGTTTTTTAGTCTGCTGATATTAACGGTTACTGTATTATGATCTACAAACTGTCCGTCGATATCCCAGACATGTTCTAAAATACTTTCTTTTGACACAATCTGTCCTGCATTTTCCCACAGGTATGCAAGAAGCTGCAGCTCTTTTTTGCTCAGGACAAGTTCCTGCCCGTGTTTGCTTACCCGCATATTTTTGCAGTCGACGGTGATGTCTCCACAGGTCATTGTATTTTGCGGTTCTTTTGCACCGTCGATTCTGCGGGCAAGTGCATGTACTTTGGATACGAGTACCATCAGGGAAAACGGCTTGGTAATGTAATCGTCCGCTCCGGCAGCGTAGCCGTTCACAATATCTGTTTCTGTGTCAAGAGCTGTGAGATAAATCAAATAAATGCTGCTTGCTTCGCGCACACGTCTTCCAAAATCCAGCCCGCTTCCATCGGGTAATGTAATATCACAGATGACAAGGGAAATATTTTCGGCTTCTAATGCCAGATATTTTTTGGCTTCGGATAAGGTAAAAGCAGAAAGGACGTGATAGCCTGCTTTTTGCAGAGTAATTGTAATGCCGCTGTTTAAATTTTCATCGTCTTCCAGCAGTAAAATCGTGTGCATGGTAGGAGCCTCCTCGCAGAAATTTTGTTGTATTTTTATGTCATTTATGTTTGGAGAAACATGAAATGATAGGATGAATTATAGCATAGATTGGTTATGCAGAGCTGTCAAGCATTTTTTATGAAGGATTGTCGGAATGCTGTCGAATGAGAGACTAAGATTAATAAAAATAGGCGAATTTGATTTGATGGATTGCAAAAGCGGCTACATATGTTTATAATAGAAAGACAGTCTTATTATATAAAGTTTTCATTAAGTAATATCTTTGTCTGAAAACAAAAATTAAAATAAGGAAATCGAGGGTTGGAATGAAAGATAAGGAATATTTAAATGCAGAAGAAAATGTACAGGAAGAAGATAGAGGGGAGGAAGAAACAAAGAAGCGGTCCTTTCTTCGGGAACTATTCAGTTTTGTAGAAATTTTTGTTGTGGCGTTTCTGCTGGCACAGTTTATGACAAGATTTGTGATGATTAATGCGGAGGTGCCGTCAGAGTCAATGGAAAATATGATTGAACCGGGAGATCGGCTGTTTGGATTCAGGCTTGCATATGCATTTGACGATCCAAAACGATATGATGTAGTGATTTTTCGCTACCCGGTGGATGAGACGCAAAATTATATTAAGCGTGTAATCGGACTGCCGGGAGAAAAAGTAGAGATTCGGAAGGGAAAGATCTATATTGATGATTCGGATGTGCCATTAGAGGAGCCGTATTTGCCGGAAGAATGGGTGGATGATAACGATGGATATGTATTTCATGTGCCCGAAGATTGTTATCTGATGTTGGGAGATAACAGAAATATTTCTTTGGATGCAAGATTTTGGGCAGGAAAAGCGCTGGAGACAGGTGTTGCAGTAAATAAAGAGGATGCGGATTCGTATACGTATGTGACATCAGACCAGATTCTTGGAAAAGCAGTTATTAAATATTTTCCGCATATTGAGTCCTTGTTGTCTTATTAGGCGAGAGGCAGCCAGCAAAACCATTCTGCCAGGTGCAGAGTCGTTCGGGAATCCGTTAAGTAATTGACATTGGCGGTGTTCTGAAACTTGATAGAAATTTATACGGATGGAGGGATCAGTTTTGATAGAAAGTAATAAGCAGGAAGAGGAAGAACAATTAGAAGAGCAATTACAGCAGGAGATGCAGGAGCAGAAAAATCCATGGTGGCGGGAACTGTTAAGTTATGTACGGCTTATTGTATGGTCAACGATCATTGCGGTTATTATCAATCGTTATGTTGTGATTAATGCAGAAATACCGTCAGAATCTATGGAAAACCTTCTGACAGTTGACGACAGGATTTTTGGATATCGTCTGTCGTATGTATTGCAGCAGCCAAAACGCTATGATGTCGTTATGTTTAAATATCCGGTTCATGAAGATACAATTTATATCAAGCGCGTCATTGGATTACCGGGAGAAACGGTTGAAATAAAAAAAGGAAAGATTTACATTGATGGTTCAACAACTCCGATAGAAGAAAATTATTTGCCGGAAAAATGGGTGGACGGTAATGATGGATATGTATTTCATGTGCCCGAAGGATGTTTTTTGATGCTGGGAGATAACCGGAATATTTCAGAGGATGCAAGATACTGGGCGCAGCGAGCCATAGATGCCGGAGTGGCGAAGAACAGGAAAGAAGCAAGCGCTTATACGTATGTTCGTGGCGACAAGATTATCGGACGGGCCATTTTTAAATATTATCCGAAGTTTGATTTGTTTTTAAATTTATAAACAAGGGTCTGTCTCGTAAACGGTATGTTTTGTAAACGGTCTGCTTTGTAATTAAAGCAGACGTTTTTATGTCTGATAAATGATTGTGGCGAAAAAATCAGGAGTGGCAAAGTCATGAAGAAAAATGAAAAAACAAATGTTATGCGTCTGCTGGATCAAAAACGCATTGTCTATGAAAGTCATTTTTATACGAATGCAATCAGCGGATTGGAGGTCGCTGCCGTACTGGGCCAGGACCCGCAGCAAGTATTTAAAACGCTTGTAACAATTGGAAAATCAGGTCAGCACTATGTGTTTGTAGTTCCGGTTGAAAAAGAACTGGATTTGAAAAAAGCAGCAGAGGTTGTAGGAGAAAAAAAGATTGAAATGATACGGGAAAAAGAGCTGCTGCCGCTTACCGGGTATGTGCATGGGGGATGTTCTCCGGTCGGGATGAAGAAGTTGTTTCCAACAGTCATAGATTCCTGCAGTGAACAGCAGAAAACAATTATGGTCAGTGGAGGAAAGATCGGGTGTCAGGTGGAGTTAACGCTGCAGGAGCTAAGGAAGGTGATTCCATTTCAAACTGCGGATGTGTGTGCTTGTTGCATTCTGGAAAAGGAACAAAAAGCCGGCGCAGCTTACTATCATCCGGCGTCCGAGAGGCCAATAACCAACACATGATCTCAATTGTTATGCAAATGTAACAGTTCAGGTAGGTCTGCACATTTACTGTGCTGACCGTATAAAAATGTAGCGGTTTCCAGGTATCCGGCCCATCGCAAAGCGATTTCTAATGGCCGGATACGTAACAGTTCAATGGGTTATCTGAACTGTTACATGCAAATAGTGAAAGTCAAGTACGCTTTTATAAAAAAATACTTTCCTTATAAGAAAAATTGTGTTATACTAGCCACTAGACGTGTTTGAAAGCGTTGTCATTTTTAATTTGCAGGAATTTTAATTCCGTATATATGAATTTGAAAGGAGAATATAGTATGAAACACATTAAAACTTTAAATACCAAAAAACTGCAGAACACAGTAAAAAAAGGCGGCTGCGGCGAATGTCAGACATCTTGCCAGTCTGCATGCAAGACTTCTTGTACAGTAGGCAACCAGACTTGCGAGCATAACAAATAGGATACAGGAAGTATATGGAGCGTGTTTAATTATGCTTTCCGAAAAATGACACAGATAGAAGATATATAAGAAACAGAAGATATATATAAGAAGATATATAATATATAAGAGATAGAAAGTGTTTTTTCGGGAAGCTGTCTTTAAGTACGCTTCGCGTATTGAATGAAAATTTACAGTGAAAGAGCAGCACAAAGACCGTCCGCAACGCGTGCGGTCATTTGTGCGTTTGGTGTGGGAGGATGAAACAGGCATTGGATCATCAGGTTCATCAGTATAAAAATAACGGATATAATATTGTTCTGGATGTAAACAGCGGAGCGGTGCATGTCGTAGATGATGTCGTTTACGATGTGCTCGCATTATATGAAACGTGTAGCGAACAGGAGATTGCCGAACGGTTAAAGGGCACATATCCGGTGAACGAAGTTTCGGAAGCTTATGAAGAGCTTACGGAACTCAAAGAAGCCGGGGAATTGTTTACGAAGGATGAATACAGGGACTATATATTTGACTTTAAAAACCGTCAGACAGTTGTAAAAGCGCTTTGTCTGCATATTGCACATGATTGTAATCTGGCATGCCGTTATTGTTTTGCGGAAGAAGGAGAATATCATGGCCGGCGTGCTTTGATGAGTTTTGAAGTCGGCAAGGCTGCGCTTGACTTTTTGATAGCGCATTCCGGCAGCCGGAGGAATCTGGAAGTAGATTTTTTTGGCGGGGAGCCGACTATGAACCTGGAAGTTGTCAAACAGCTGGTTGCGTATGGCAGACAGCAGGAAAAGCTTCATAACAAAAATTTCCGGTTTACGCTGACAACGAACGGGGTACTATTAAATGAAGAGATTATGGAGTTTGCCAACAAAGAAATGGCAAATGTGGTATTAAGCATAGACGGCAGAAAAGAGACAAACGATCATATGCGCCCGTTCCGAAACGGAGCAGGAAGCTATGATTTGATTGTACCGAAGTTTCAGAAGTTTGCAGAAAGCAGAAAGCAGACAAACTACTATGTAAGAGGTACATTTACACATCACAATCTAGATTTTTCGAAAGATGTGCTTCATCTTGCAGATTTAGGATTTCAGCAGATTTCAGTAGAACCGGTGGTAGCGCAGGAGTCAGACGATTATGCAATTCGTCAGGAGGATTTGCCACAATTGTTTGAACAATATGACAGGTTGGCAAAAGAAATGGTACAGAGGGAAAAAGAAGGACGCGGCTTCAACTTTTTCCATTTTATGATTGATCTGGAAGGCGGGCCTTGTGTGGCAAAACGATTGTCCGGGTGTGGTTCCGGAACGGAGTATCTGGCTGTAACGCCCTGGGGGGATTTGTACCCATGTCATCAGTTTGTCGGAAATGAAAAGTTTCTGATGGGCAATGTGACAGATGGCGTAAAAAATACGGAAATCCGAGATATGTTTAAAAGCTGCAATGTATATGCAAAAGAAAAATGCAGGGATTGTTTTGCGAGATTTTATTGCAGTGGAGGATGTGCGGCGAATGCTTATCATTTTCATGGAGATATTCATGAGGCATATGATATTGGATGTGCGCTGCAGAAAAAGAGAGTCGAATGTGCCATTATGATAAAAGCGGCATTGGCAGCAGAAAATGAGTATTAAGGAAGGGATAAAAGAATGAAAAAAGGAAAAGGCATAGCAATTCTTTGTATTGTTCTGGCTTGTATCCTGGGGCTTGGATATTATGCGTCCATCATCCTGTCGTCTACAGGGCGTGGGGAGAACCAGAATATTACATTGGGGCTTGATCTGGCCGGAGGTGTCAGCATTACTTATCAGATTGTGGATGAAGGTGCAACGTCAGAGCAGATTAGTGATACGGTATATAAGCTGCAGCGTCGTGTAGATGATTACAGCACTGAAGCTCAGGTAGCCAGAGAAGGAAGTGACCGTATTACAGTTGCAATTCCCGGAGTGACGGATGCAAATGATATTTTGGAAGAACTTGGCACGCCAGGTTCTTTGGAATTTCAGGATCCGGATGGCAATGTTGTGCTGACGGGCGACGATGTAGCGAATGCAACTGCCAGATATGTGACGCAGGATGGAAAAAATGAGGCGATTGTAGAACTTACCTTTACGGATGACGCGGCAGAGACATTTTCGCAGCTGACGGCAGATAATATTGGAAAAACGATTCCCATTGTATATGATGGAGAGATTATCAGCAATCCGGTAGTGAATCAGCAGATTTCCGGCGGAACAGCTTCCATCGAAGGTATGGAGTCCTTTCAGGCTGCAGAAACATTAGCGTCCCAGATTCGTATCGGTTCTTTGTCGCTGGAGCTGGAAGAGCTGACTTCTCAGGTCGTTGGAGCGTCCCTGGGGCAGGAAGCTATTTCGACCGCACTGACAGCGGCAGCAATCGGATTGGCTTTGATTATAATATTCCTGATTGCGTTTTATTGGATTGCCGGTGTGGCGACTTCTCTTGGACTGCTTGTTTATACAACATCGGTAGTAGCTGTCATTTATTTATTTGAAGTAACATTGACACTGCCAGGTATTGCAGGTATTATTCTTGGTATCGGTATGGCAGTAGATGCGAATGTAGTCATTAATGCGCGTATTAAAGAAGAGCTTGCGCTTGGTAAATCAACCGGAGCGGCGATTAAAACCGGATATCAGAAAGCGTTATCCGCAATTATAGACGGTAACGTTACGACTTTGATTGCGGCTGCAGTGCTGGCCGTTAAAGGTTCCGGTACAGTAAAAGGCTTTGCGTATACATTGGCGATCGGTATTATTTTATCTATGGTTACGGCGCTGATTGTAACACGGTATTCCATGTATGCGATTCATGCGATCGGTTTTAAAGATGTAAAATATTATGGAGCTGCAAAAGAACGTAAGGTAGTGGATTTTATTTCAAAACGATATGTATTCTTTATCATTTCTGTAGTTTTGATTGCAGCAGGTTTTGTTGGCGAAGGAGTAAACGCTGCCGGAGGAAAAGGTGCGTTTAATTACAGTCTGGAATTTGTCGGCGGAACTTCTACAACCGTTGATCTTGGAAAAAATTATGAATTGTCAGAAATTGATTCTGAGATTGTTCCGCTCATCAATGATGCGCTTGGGACAGCGGAAGTGCAGGTACAAAAAATTGCGGACACGACTCAGGTTATTTTTAAAACCCGTAATCTGGATCTGACAGAACGTGAGACATTTGCAAAGATTTTTGAAGATCAGTATTCTGTAAAATCAGATGCGATTTCTTACCAGAATGTCAGCGAAACAATCAGTAAAGAAATGACGACAGACGCGATTTGGGCAGTTGTGATAGCGGTTATTTTGATGCTCATTTATATCTGGTTCCGGTTTAACGACTTTAGATTTGCGTCCAGCGCCGTCATTGCGCTTTTGCACGATATTTTAGTTGTGCTGACCTGTTATGCACTTGTACGGATTTCCGTAGGTTCTACTTTTATTGCAGTCATGTTAACGATACTTGGTTATTCGATTAACGATACGATCGTCACCTTTGACCGTATTCGTGAAAATCTGCGGTCAAAGGCCAGAGTAACCGAATCCGAATTAAAAGAAATTGCAAACAGAAGCATTACGCAGACATTGTCCCGTTCGATTAATACGTCTGTGACGACGTTTGTTATGGTATTGCTGCTGTATATTCTGGGTGTGGCATCTATTCGAGAATTTGCATTGCCATTGATGGTAGGCGTTATCAGCGGTACGTATTCTTCGATTTGTATCGCTACGGAGCTGTGGTTTGAAATGAAGATTCGGCAGAAATCTTCAGGTGAGAAGAAAAAGAGCGTAAAGAAGAAAATGGCGTAGAATAGAAACAATAGAAACATAACGCAGATATGGCAGGGAGTGAAAGTCCCTGCCATATTTTTATGTGCAGAAACAGGCTGTTGCGTCGAGTGTCTGTGCTTTCCGCAGCCACTAACATCATTGTGGCAAATAACAGCAACGCTTTAAAATTTTATCTGTTTATCCGATCTAAAACCCGGATATTTTTTTTCTTTTGTACGGCCGAGCAGGTAATCAACGCTTACATCGTAATAATCCGCCAGTTTTATAAAAATTTCAATCGGTATATTGATTTTGCCGAGTTCATATTTGGAGTAAGTCGTCTGTTTGACATTCAGGTAATTTGCCAGTTCAATCTGTTTTTTATCATTATCTTCCCTTAAGTTTCTTATATTTGGAAAAATCATCGTATCCTCCTGCCATTTTTAAATTTTATATATTTATTTTAAAAAAGTCGTGACAAGACTATTGCAAAATAGTCGCAATACGACTATAATAAAGACAGCGCAGAAGTTGAAAGGAACCATAAACAACCGATTTCCCTGAGCTTGTTGGGCAATGTGTACATGGTGTAGACATGGACTTATGGTACTGAATGAAAAATCCCTTAAAATCAAACAGCTTTCAGCCTGCGTAGGATAACCTGCCTGATGGATTCAGGCAGGTTTTGTTATGGAAAATTTCCCATTTACTACTTGAAATTATGTCGCCGTCCATATATAATTATGCCTGATACGATTGTAATAAATCTGAAGAGAGGAGCTTTTCATTATGTACACATTGGAAGATATTCAGGCAGTAGATGCGGAGGTAGCGGCTGCGATTACGGCCGAATTGGACAGGCAGAACAGCCACATTGAGCTGATTGCATCTGAGAACTGGGTAAGCCCGGCAGTTATGTCTGCAATGGGCAGCGTTATGACAAATAAATATGCAGAAGGATATCCGGGGCACAGATACTATGGCGGTTGCGAATGTGTGGATGTAGTAGAAGAACTGGCAAGAGAACGTGCAAAACAACTGTTTGGCTGTGAATATGCAAATGTACAGCCGCATTCCGGCGCACAGGCTAATATGGCGGTACAGTTTGCGCTGCTTTCGCCTGGCGATACGGTTATGGGTATGAATCTTGACCATGGCGGACATCTGACACACGGAAGCCCTGTAAACTTTTCCGGGACGTATTTCAATATTGTTCCTTATGGTGTCAATGATGAAGGCTTTATTGATTATGATAAACTGATAGAGACGGCAAAGGAATGCAAGCCGAAAATGATTATCGCAGGCGCTTCTGCATATGCACGTACGATTGACTTTGAGAAATTCAGAGAAGCGGCAGATGCAGTCGGCGCTTACCTGATGGTAGATATGGCGCATATTGCAGGTCTGGTTGCAGCCGGATTGCATCCGTCGCCGATTCCGTATGCGGATGTGGTGACGACAACGACACATAAAACGCTGCGTGGGCCAAGAGGCGGTATGATTTTGTGCAAAGATGCGGAGCTTGCCAAGAAGTATAAATTTAACAAATGCGTATTCCCAGGCATTCAGGGCGGGCCATTGATGCATGTGATTGCGGCAAAGGCTGTTTGCTTCAAAGAAGCGCTCGATCCGTCGTTTAAAGTATATCAGCAGCAGATTGTAGATAACGCACAGGCGCTTTGCAAAGGATTAATAGATCGAGGGATAGGCATTGTATCCGGAGGAACGGACAATCATTTAATGCTGATTGATCTGACCGGATTCGGTCTGACCGGAAAAGAAGTAGAAGCAAGATTGGATTTGGCCCATATTACAGCAAATAAAAATACGATTCCAAACGATCCGCAAAAGCCAACCGTAACAAGCGGCATCCGTCTGGGAACCCCGGCAGTTACTTCAAGAGGCATGAATACACAGGATATGGATCAGATAGCACAGGCGATCGCGATGATGATTAAAGAAGGAGACGGAGCGGCTCAAAAAGCGCTTGCAATTACACAGGCATTGACTGCAAAATATCCTTTAAAATAGCGGAATGTATTTTTTGGAGGAAATACTATGTTAGATATTAAATTTGTCAGGGAAAATCCTGAGCTGGTAAAACAGAATATCAGAAATAAATTTCAGGAAAAAAAACTTGCGCTCGTAGATGAAGTGATCGAGCTGGATGCCCAGGCACGTAAGGCACAACAGGAAGCAGATACTTTAAGGGCAAACAGAAATCAGCTTTCCAAACAAATCGGGGCTTTGATGAAGGAAGGTAAAAAAGAAGAAGCAGATTCCGTAAAGGCACAGGTTGCTGCAGATGCAAAACGTCTGGAAGAGCTGGAAGCGCAGGAAAAAGAGCTTCAGGAAAAGGTTTTGAAACATATGATGGTTATTCCGAATATGATAGACCCTTCTGTTCCGATTGGGCCTGATGATTCCTGCAATGTGGAAATTCAAAAATATGGAGAACCGGCTGTGCCTGATTTTGAAGTGCCTTATCATACGGAGATTATGGATCGGTTTGACGGCATTGATCTGGATGCGGCAGGTAAGGTAGCTGGAAATGGTTTTTATTACCTGATGGGCGATATAGCAAGGCTGCATTCAGCGGTTCTTTCTTATGCCAGAGATTTTATGATCGATCGTGGCTTTACGTACTGTGTGCCGCCGTTTATGATTCGCAGCAGCGTAGTAACCGGAGTTATGAGTTTTGAAGAGATGGATGCGATGATGTATAAGATCGAAGGAGAAGATCTGTATCTGATTGGTACGTCTGAGCATTCTATGATTGGAAAGTTTATTGATACGATTCATGAAGAAGAAAGCCTGCCTTATACAATGACAAGCTATTCTCCGTGTTTTCGTAAGGAAAAAGGCGCACATGGCATTGAGGAGCGTGGCGTTTATCGGATTCATCAGTTTGAAAAACAGGAAATGATTGTCGTTTGCAAGCCGGAAGAATCCATGCAGTGGTACGATAAGCTGTGGCAGAATACGGTAGATCTGTTCCGCAGCCTGGATATTCCGGTACGTACGCTGGAATGCTGTTCCGGTGATCTTGCGGATTTAAAAGTGAAGTCTTGTGATGTGGAAGCATGGTCTCCGCGCCAGAAGAAATATTTTGAAGTGGGAAGCTGCTCCAATTTAGGAGACGCACAGGCAAGAAGGCTGAAAATACGTGTAAAGGGCAAAGATAAAAATAAATATTTTGCACATACGCTGAATAACACAGTGGCAGCTCCGCCAAGAATGCTGATTGCATTTTTGGAAAATAATCTGAATCGTGATGGAAGCGTCAATGTACCGGAAGCGCTGCGGCCATATATGGGCGGAAAAGAAATGCTGGTTCCGAAAAAATAATGAAACATAAAGGAACTGTAATACTGAAAAGTGAATAGTTAAATAAAATTGACAGAAAGCTGTTCCTGTAGGGGCAGCTTTTTTGAAACTTTTTTCCAAGAGATCCATTCTAATATAATAAAAGGTTCTAAAGGAGGTGGAAAAACTTGAACATTTTGTCCGGAAAAAAAGAGAAAAAGCAAAAAGAGCTTATTGAACAGATTATTTTGGAAAATTATAACCAGTATTACCGATTGGCTTATGGATATACCCATCACGCAGAAGATGCCTGTGATATTGTGCAAAATGGCGCTTACAAGGCGCTGAAAGGCTGTAACACATTGAAACAGCCGGAATACGCGAAAACCTGGGTATATCGAATTATGCTAAATGAATGCTTTGAGCATATGAGGCAGCCAAAGAATTTGTCCTATGAGGCAGTGAAGGAGGAAACAGGCATAGAAAACGGCGCCAGTGAAGATCGTTATGCAGATATAGATTTGCAGAGAGCGATTGATGCATTACCGGAAAAAGAGAAGGCAGTCATTTTATTAAAATATTTTGAAGATAAAAAACTGGAGGAGATTGCTGAGATTCTGGATGAAAATGTAAGTACGGTAAAAAGCAGGCTGTATCGATGTCTGAAAAAGCTGCGCGGCAGTCTTTCAGAGGAGGAAGCCTGCGGCACAGCGTTGTTGTAGTATGGTATCTGACGTTTGAATATACAGAATGGGCAGGTGATGATATGATTAATTTTTCTGAAAGAAAAGAGCGAAATAATCGATTGGAAGAGCAGCTTCAATTTATGAAAGCCGAATACCAAAAGCAGGAAATGTCAAAGGAACAGTTGGAAAAACTACGTGCAAAAATGAAGGAAGCAGGGCGTGAGGTCGACAGACAGCACAGAAAGAACGGATTGGTCAAATATGCAGCGGCCGCCGCAGTTTTTTTTGCGGTATTGCTGATCCTGCCGAACACATCCCCGGCAGCAGCGGACGCAATGGAACGTATCCCTCTGATTGGCCCGCTTATAAAAGCGGTAACATTTCGTGATTATGCATATGAATCAGAACGGCATATGGCACATATCAAGGTGCCGGAGCTTACGTTAGAGGATCAGGAGTCAGATAACAGAAGCCATTTAAAACGCACGACGGAAGAGATTAACGCCGAAATACGCAGAATTACAGATGAATTAGTGAAAGAGTTTGAAGCGAACCTGGAGTACGAGGATGGCTATCAGGACGTAATGACAGATAGTGAAGTATTGGCTACTACAGAGGATTATTTTACATTAAAGCTTAACTGTTATCAGGGAGCCGGCAGCGGGTATGAATGGAATTATTATTATACAATTGACTTAAATACAGGAGAACGGTTAAAGCTTAAAGACATTTTCAAAGAAGGCGCAGACTATATTACGCCAATTAGCGAATCGATCAAAGAGCAGATGCAGGCGCAGATGGAGGCGGATGAAAACGTCACATACTGGCTGGATGATGAAATCGAAGAGTGGAATTTTAAAAAGATATCTGAGGATGTATCTTTTTATTTAAACGCAGATGGAAATGTGATGATTGCCTTTAATGAAGGCGATGTGGCTCCGATGTATATGGGTACCGTAGAATTTGAGATTCCTGCGGACGTGCTGGATGGTATACGTAAATATAAATGAATAAATAGTAGTTGTTAGAGGTTTTATTAATTCCTCTGTATCGTTCATATGTAAATGGTGCAGAGGGATTTTTTTAAAATTAAAATAAAGGAAATTAACAATTTAGTCTATTGACAAATATAATAAAGCATAATATAATTTACGGGTGTAAAAACGTTGTTAAAGCAAGAACAATCAGGATGTTATGGAAAGCATTAAAACGGATACACAATGGTGCAACGCAGTATACAGCTTGTGGTGCAGGTATAAATGGAGTAGCTGTTGATATTCATGGAAATATTTATCCATGCCACAGGTATGTTTCAGTTAAAGAATACATTTTGGGTAATATTTATGATAATCTTGATAAGAGAGAGAAATTTGCGCACGAAGTAAAAGTTGAGAGCATTCCCAAATGTAGGAATTGTTATTTGAAGTTACTTTGTGGCGGAGGATGTTCTTATGAAAACTATATAGAGACAGGCAGTACGGAGAAGATTTTTGAACGGCAATGCCTGGAAACCAGAACAATATATTCCAACATTATTCCAATTTACTTATCTTTAAGTGAAGAAGATAGAAAATGTATTTTTGATTCATAAGGAGGATATATGAGTTTTTTAAAGATCAATGGCTTGAGTAAGGTTTATGGCAACGGAAAGGCATGTACACAGGCGTTAAAGGAGATAGATTTGGAAGTTGTCAAAGGAGATTTTGTGGCTGTCATGGGAGCTTCCGGGTCAGGCAAATCAACGCTATTGAATCTGATTTCGACCATTGATAAGCCTACGCATGGAGAAATATGGATAGACGATACGAACATTGCCGATCTGAGTCATGCAAAGGCTGACAGCTTTAGAAAAAATCATTTGGGATTTATTTTTCAGGATTTCAGGTTGATGGATTCCCTTACGGTATCAGAAAATATTTCGCTGCCTATGATAATACAGAAAAAAAATAAAACTGAAATAAAAAAAAGAGTGGAAAAGATTATGGAAATGCTTTCCATAGGAGGGTTAAGTGATAAATATCCTTATCAGATATCCGGGGGAGAGAAACAGAGAACAGCATGTGCAAGAGCTATTATTGCAAAACCAATGCTGATTCTGGCAGATGAACCGACAGGGGCGCTGGATTCGGGAAATGCCCGAAATATAATGGAAATCATGAAAACATTTAATGAAACGTTACAGACAACGATTCTTATGGTAACGCATGATCCAATGAGCGCTGGTTACAGCAAGAGGGTAATCTTTTTGAAAGATGGAAATATAACAACTATTTCGGAAAGAAAAAATTTAACGCAGAGTGATTTTTATAAAAAAATTGTTGCCTGCAATGTAAAAATGCAGCAGGCAAATGTAGCCGGGGGTTAAAAATAAATGTCTATTACAAAACAGGATCATGTCAGAACCGTCATAAAAGAAAATATAGTATATTTTATTACTATGATGATCTGTATCGCATTATTTTATGGGTTCGTATCATTAGGCGATATAAAAAATCCGTTAGTAAAGGGAAATAAAGAACATGATTTTGAAATTTATGCACCGATGATACGATATTGCATTTATGCGGCATCCATATCAGTCTTTATTTTAATCAGTTATGTGAATGCACACATGTTCAGAGAAAAATTAAAAGAAATTTCAATTCTGATTACACTTGGAATGCAAAGAAGCAGGATTGCCATATGGTATTCCAGGGATATGCTGTTTATCAGTACGTTAAGTTTTTCGGCAGGCATGATATGCGGGATAGCCTGTTCTTATGCAGTTCACGCTGTCATATCAATGGCAGCCTATGGAAAAATCATTTCTAATCAATTTTTTTACATAAATTCTTTTCTGGAAACAGTCATATTTTTTCTGATTATGTATGGAGGTATGACGGCTGTAAATATTTTTAAAGTTATGAATAAAAAGCCCCTTGAGCTGTTAAACAACAGTAAAGTTCCAGACAGCAAAAAAGTTTCTGCTTTGCAGAAAATGATAGAATTTTTATTCATGGTGGGGAGCTATTGTTTTATTGCATATCATGTAAAAACGTATTTTTCCATAGGAAGGGATTACGGCGGAAAAATACCCAAATATGAGAGTAATAAATTTCAGTTTATTATTTTTGCGGCAATCATTATAGCAATTTATTTTACCATTAAAATGATAAATTATTTATTAATTTACATGAAAAATAGTAAATTCGTCAAATATGGTATGGCAGCTTTAGTAATAGGAAAGGTCTCCCATAGAATGAAAAGCATTACGCGAAATATGCTTTTAATTACTATTGTACTTACTTTGTCACTGTGTGGATTTTCTCTGATACCTCTTATGGCAGAGTTTTCTAACGAATATATGGAACACCGGATGGTTTTTGATATCAATGTGCCGTTTAATTATGACAATATTGAGAATATGGACGATATACCGCATATTGATTATCAGTTTGTTAGAGATATTTTAACAAAAGCTGCTGTAGAAATAGAAAATGAATGCGAGCTGGAACAATATTTTATTTGGGATACTGATTTTGCCGGACCATCAGAGCGGGCAAACAAATATGATATGCCAAGGCTTGCAATGGGAATTACTGACTATAATCAGTTGAGAATCATGGCTGATTTAGAGCCTGTCCATTTAGATTCTGATGGTTTTATCTTTCATGTAAAAGATGATATAGATATTATGCCGTTTTTAGAAGCAATGGGCGAGGAAGCACATTCCATCAATGTAGCAGGAGCGTTACTCAGTGAAAATACAGGATGTTTTTTAATAATAGATAATTTGGGAGACTATATTTATAACACAAATACAGATAGTTTTTTAGTATTGCCAGACAGGATATGTGAAAAATTAAGTATTGCAAAAAAAGGATATTTTGTAAATACGGTGAAAAAAACTCCTTATGCAGTATGTAAAAACGCTGACCAGGAGATAAAACGTGTATTTGAAACAGAATATGAATATTTATATGATAAATATGGAGATAGTGGGAATCAGGAGATAGATTTTATTGGTCCCATCCGATTTCGGACAATGGAAGAAAATGATATTTCATTTATGATGATTATTACAAAAGCGTTAGGAATGTACATTGGCATTATTTTTATGCTGATTTGCATGGCTATGGTTTCCATTAAAAATACTAACGAGTTTAATAGCAGCATTCGGGATTATCATGTTTTACGGCAATTTGGAATGTCAGGCAAACAACTTAAACGATTGAATTTAAAAGAAAATTTATTTTTCTATCTATTACCATATATAGTGAGTATTATAAATTTCTATATTATTCGATATACATTTATTTTGCGGTTTGGAGATCGAGCGGATACTTATTTTCGTGGAAATCAGTATCAGAGTGGAATGATGGCGCCGGTTATTATAATCAGTATCATACTTCTGATATATGTCAGTTTGGTGCAGATGATTAATTATAGTAAAATAAAAAAAATGTCAGATCATGTTTTGGAACAAGGTGAAATTTGTGAGAGTATTATTTAGATTGGTAAAAGCATCGGAATTGTCTTTAAAAAAATATATATTTATATATATATGGTGTATGTTCTGCGCGATTGCTTATACGAGAAATACAGAAAATAGCATTTATTCGTCTCATCTCACAGAACAGGCAAATATATATTATGGATGAGCCAAGTTCAGCCCTTGATGGAGATAGTGAAAATAAAATGATTCATTTAATAGACAAATATTTAAGAGGGAAGACCTGTATGATTATAACTCATCCAAAAGCTATTTTGGAAATATGTGACAGAGTAGTTGAATTATGCTAAACGGTTCTGAAATGGAGTTATTCATCTACGCAATTCTTTATATAAAAAATAAAAAAATTTTAAAAAAGTACTTGCATTTTTTTTCAAAGCGTTATATAATACATCATGTCGAAAGCGAGTAACACTGTTCGACATAACAATGGCCCATCGCCAAATGGTAAGGCAACGGACTCTGACTCCGTCATTTCAAGGTTCGAATCCTTGTGGGCCAGCTTATAATAGGTGAAAGAAGATCCTCAATAACATCGTTATTGAGGATTTTTATTTGCAATTTTTTATTTTTGTATTGACGAAACAACTACGAAAGATTATTATAATGATTGGACTGTCTGGGGAAACAGGTGTGAATCCTGTGCGAGCCCGTCGCCGTAAAGCATAAATAACATCTGCAAATCTAACCAAACGCCACAATTTGGGAGAGGCCATTGGAGATGATCTCTGAGAAGGCCGATGAGCAGAATGCCAAGCCGAAATATCCGGACAGTACAATCCTCTGATAAGGAGATGTTACGAAATAACCTGTAAATAGTTAGCCGTACACTCGGACTGCGGAAGCCGGTCAGAGCAGAGGAAATAAAAAACAAAGGAGATTACAGATATGCAGAAAAATTATCAGAAAAAATTATTGTCATGCATCCTTTGTATCGTGCTTACTGTGGCTATGGCGCTTGTTACAATTGGCTGTAATGGCAAAGCAGACAAACAGGATTCCAAGGCGGCGCAGACTGAAGGCAGCGCCGGGGGAGATACATCTGATCCAAAAAATATACCGGATGTATGGCCGGATGGAAGTGTCATTGGAGAAGGCAGCAAACAATTTGCTTTGTCAGTCGTAGATGCCGACGGCAATACGACAAAACTGGAAATCCATACGGAACAAAAGACAGTGGGAGAAGCATTGTCTGAGCTGGGCGTGATTGACGGAGATGAAAGTGAATACGGCCTTTATGTAACAAAAGTGAATGGAATTTCAGCCAATTATGATACGGACGGTACTTATTGGGCATTCTATATTAATGAGGAATATGCGCAGACAGGAGTTGACAGTACAGAGATTAAAGAAGGGGACAGCTATTCTTTGAAACTGGAAAAAGCATGAAACTGACAACGAAGGAAATTACGGTATTTGCAATGCTCGGAGCAGTTATGTATGCGTCTAAGATTGTTATGGAATTTGCCCCGAATATCCATCTGCTTGGAGTATTTACAATTTCGTTTACCGTTGTTTATCGAAAAAAGGCGCTTTATCCTATCTACATTTATGTGTTGCTGAATGGCCTTTTTTCCGGCTTTTCAGCATGGTGGGTTCCCTATTTATATATATGGACAGTGTTGTGGGGCGCCATTATGCTGCTTCCAAAGAAAATGCCTAAATGGATGCAGCCTTTTGTATATATGGCAGTATGCGCCATACATGGTTTTTTATTTGGGACTTTGTATGCGCCAGTGCAGGCGGTTCTTTTTGGCTTAAGCTTTGAAGGGATGATTGCCTGGATTGTCGCGGGACTGCCGTGGGACTTTTTGCATGGTATCAGCAACTTCTTTTGTGGGATACTGATTATGCCGATTGTGACAGTGCTGCGATTGGCAGAAAGGAGTACGCAAAAAAACTGAAAAGGGATATCAGCTCATTTTATAAAGCTTGTAACAGATTCGATGACCGGAATTGTTACAAGCTTTATTTGTAATATTTGAAAGTCAGGCTCGCTCAGGGACAGGCGTGCCTGCGCTTGCTTCTTTAGGAAAATATTTTCGGTAAGTAAACACAAATAGCACGACTGAGAGAGCGGTTGTTAAATAGTCTGTAATAGGCTGTGCAGCTGCCAGCATGGATGCAGAATCAAATATTTTCTGGAATAAAAACAATACCGGCAGATAAATGAGACCCTGGCGGCTGATGGAAAGTATCAGAGCCGGCAGTGCAGCGCCGGTTGACTGAATGGCATTGATAAATACAAACATCAGGCCAATGACAGGACCGGAATAAATATAAATACGCGCAAATGACATACCATAAGTAAATGCGTCTGCATCCTCTAAAAATGCGTGAACTAATGGATCTGCGCCACAATAGCATATGACGGTCATAACAGCGCTCATTCCAAATGCCAGGATCAGTGAAAATTTCAGTACTGCCAGATATCGCGTCCGGTTCGCCGCGCCGAAGCAATAGCCCAGGATTGGCTGTATGCCTGTGCCCAGTCCTATGAGCAGCATTACAACGATCATATTTACCTTCATAGCGACGCCGAGTCCGGCAACGGCCATATCTCCGTAGTTGGACATAATATTGTTTACGATAATATTAGAAAGGCTCATCAGGATGCTGTTTAACGATGCCGGAATGCCAATCGCAAGTACGCCGGCTGCAATACCGCCGCCTGCAACGTAGTGTTTTGGATGGATGGAGAGCATTGCTTTTTTCGAAAGCAGGTGATAAATATAAAACAGGGCTGCAAATACATTGCCAAGCACTGTTGCAACAGCTGCGCCGGCTACTTCCCATCCAAATCCAAGTATCATAATCGGATCCAGAACAATGTTGATGAGGTTGCCGATAATCATACCCATCATAGCTACCTGTGCATTTCCTTCTGCACGAATAATGTTGCTAAAGCTGTTACTGATAATTAAAAATGGAATAGCGGTAGAAACAATACGCAGGTATTGAGAAGCATAGTCTACCGTATCTGCGCTTGCTCCAATAGCCATACTGACCGGAGTGGCAAACAGGAAGATGACAATCATCGCAAGAATACCAATGAAAAGTCCGGTCCAAAAGCAGAAGGAAGAAGCGTTTTTGGCTTTTTCTGCATTTCCTTCTCCAAGTGTTCTGGATATCAGAGAAGTTCCTCCGATCCCAAAGAGCATGCCGACTGCCATAAACAGCAGGAATGCCGGAGTGGCGACGGAAACAGCGGCTACCATATATGCATTTTTTGTCTGACCGATAAAGAAGGTGTCAGCCAAGTTATAAA
>CAJUBQ010000023.1 GCA_910584595.1 uncultured Eubacterium sp. | reverse complement strand
GGCAGCTCCCCACCATCCGGCGTCCGGTAATCCGGAAAAAGCAACACTTTGTCTATACTGTTGCTTTGTTACTTGTCCATCCCCATGAATAGTAACATTAATCGCCATCTAAATAATCTGTTGCAAAATAAGAATATTGACAATCTTTTACTCCTCTTTTATAATTTCAGGCAGAATCAAAGTATCCTTATATTATATCAATGACAATCATCGCAAAAAGGAGAATCCACTATGAATGAATTAGAACTGAAATACGGATGCAACCCGAATCAGAAGCCTTCCAGAATTTTTATGAAAGACGGCTCCAGCCTGCCTATTCAGGTCTTAAATGGCAAACCCGGTTATATTAACTTTCTGGATGCTTTTAACGGCTGGCAGCTCGTTACAGAATTAAAAAAGGCGACAAACCTTCCGGCGGCTACCTCTTTTAAACATGTATCTCCGGCCGGAGCTGCTGTCGGACTTCCTCTCAATGATATCGAACGCAAGATTTACTGGGCTGATGACTATGCAATTGAATATTCACCGCTGGCAAGCGCTTATGTTCGTGCAAGAGGCGCCGACAGAATGTCCTCCTTTGGTGATTTTATTGCACTTTCTGATCCGTGTGATGTTCCTACCGCTGAATTTATCAAACATGAAGTTTCAGATGGCGTCATTGCTCCTGGTTATGAGCCGGAAGCGCTTGAAATTTTAAAAACGAAAAAACGCGGCTCTTATAATGTCATTCAAATCGACCCGGCTTATACGCCTGCCCCGGTTGAACACAAGGATGTATTTGGCATTACATTTGAACAGGGCCGTAACGAATTACATATTGACGATGCATTTTTTCAAAATATCGTGACAGAAAACAAAGACCTGCCGGATGCAGCCAGAATCGATCTTGCAATCGCAATGATTACCTTAAAATACACACAGTCTAATTCTGTCTGTTATGTGAAAGGCGGACAGGCCATCGGTATTGGTGCCGGACAGCAGTCACGGATTCATTGTACAAGACTCGCCGGCACAAAGGCCGACAATTGGTTTTTGCGTCAGTCTCCGCAGGTACTGAATCTGCAGTTTCGTGACGATATCAAACGGGCAGACCGTGACAATGCGATTGACTTGTACATCGGAGAGGATTATATGGATGTACTGGGCGACGATGTATGGGCTAATACATTCAAGGAAAAACCTTCGATATTTACCGCAGAGGAAAAACGTGAATGGCTTTCTCAAAACTCAGAGGTAACGCTTGGCTCTGACGCATTTTTCCCATTCAGTGATAATATTGAACGTGCATTTCGAAGCGGCGTCAAATATGTTGCGCAGCCGGGCGGTTCCAAACGTGACCAGGATGTTATAGACGCATGCAATGCGCATGGAATGGTTATGTCCTTTACAGGAATCCGGTTGTTTCATCACTGAAAATCAAAAGCGGTTGATACACCAAAAAAGCAGCAGATTGTATTTCTGCTGCTTTTTCGATATTAAAAATGATCTCCCCAATCGAGCGCTTCTTCCTTTTTCAAATCCTCTTCTGTCATATACTTACGAAAGATCTTTTCCAAAAACATATCATATAAATATGTCACTACCGCTGGTATAAAAGTAATTGCAATCGGAGACAGATAAATCAAAAGCATACCTGCCAACAAAAGCACAAGCACTACAATTGACCATGGAAGGTTTAAAAGCGCAATAATTCCTGCATTTTTCATTGTATTCTTTAGTCCGTTCTCAAACCTGGCTGAGTAAGCAAAAATGTAAACACACCACACCGCCCAGAAAAACATAAGAAAATAGAAAAAATAGTACAGCATCCCCAGCCTGGATCCCTGTTCTAAAAATGTAAACATAATCCGATGATCCGCAAACAAAAACGCAAAGATAATAAACAAAATAATCCAGATCTTTGTCGTCTGTTTAAAATTGGATTTAAAGGAGCTCCAAAAGCTCCTCCATACATAACCCCTGTTTCCGCGCAAAGACTTATGCACCGTATAGTAAAATGCTGTTGTAGACGCTCCAAATGTCACAATAGGCAGACTGAAAACAAACCACAAAATACTTGCCCAAAAACCATCTACAATTTTATTGACTACTCTGAAAAATCCATTGTCATAATTAAAAATATTGTTCATACACTACTGCTCCTTCGTATAAAAAATACCTGCCAGTTTTCCATTAAATACATAAAAATCTGACAATGGCGAACCATCTGCGTTCGTTCGGTGCAAAATATCCCCTTCACGCTCATAAAATCCCTTTACAACGCTGTCATCTGCTTCTGTCTTCCCCTTGATCGTATACGTATAGCTGCCGTCTTTTGAAAAACTTACAACATACTCCTGGCCGGCGCTATCCACCATCGTACATTCTGCATCAAAAACATCATCCGCAGGCAAACTGCCTTCATACATATAGTTTTGCGGAATGAGCAGATTGTCTTTGACAGAAAAAACAGCCGTCTCACTCTCTGCGCCGATATCCTCTCTTCCATCTGAGACAAGCGTCACAACATCCTTATCCACCGTATAGCTGCCTGTCATCAAAGAACGCTCTCCCCAAAGCTCATCATAAGTACCCTTGTCTGCATCAAACTTATAATATACAACAATTGATTTGTCATCCGAACCATTGATCGGATATTCACACGAATACGTTCCATCCACACTTTTGCGTTTTCCTTCATCCGCACGCATTGCGAACCATACGCCGAATATAATGACTGCCGCAAGCAGGGCGGCTATTATATATTCTCCGGGCAGAAACCCTTTTTTTCCATTTTTTCTCATTTTTCAAATCCTTTTCTGTGTACACTCCATATCAAATATTGCTGTATGCTGTTTCTTATGCATAAAACATTTTTATTATAGCATATTCAAATCAAATCATAAAGACAAATCATAATAATTTCACAAATTAAAAAATCCTAAAGTCTGTATCAAAACATTCCTTAGGATTTTTAATTTTAATATATCATTTTCTGTAACAAATCAGCTTCTTACGACGGATACTATTTCACCCGAATCTCCGCCACACTGCACGCAGGCAGCGTCAGCTTCATTCTGCCGCCTTCCAGTTTATAATCTTTGAATGTCTCTTCTTTTACATTCTCAGGTTCTTCAAACGTATTATATGCATGCATGTCCTGGTGTGTAACAATATTTGCCTCTACAACTTCATAATCTCTGTCGCCGGTAAACTGCACATCCATATGCAGAGCATCGGTTGCAGACAAATTATTCAGCGTAATCGTAATAATACCGTCTTTCTCTGATACAGACTCCGTTACCTGTGGAACATACCACTCTCCCATACCGATATCTTCCACGCCTGTTAATTCACTGCTAATCAAATCTGCACCCTGATGATGGCGATACATATGAAAGACATAATACGTCGGCGTTTTTATCATCTTTTCGCCTTCTGTTAAAAGCATCGCCTGCAGGACATTGACTGTCTGTGCGATACATGCCATCTTTACACGGTCACAATGCTTATTAAAAATGTTCAGCGTAATACCTGCAACAAGCGCATCACGAACCGTATTCTGCTGATACAAAAATCCCGGATTTGTGCCCGGCTCGCAGGTAAACCACGTTCCCCACTCATCCACAGACATTCCGATTTTTTTCAAAGGATCAAACCGGTCCATAATCGTCCCGTGTCTTTCAATCAGCTCGTCCATATATAATGTTTTACTGAGTGTTTTATACCATACCTCTTCGTCAAAATCGGTCGCGCTGCCTTTGATCTCCCATCCTTCAGGATGAACATAGTAATGCAGTGACAAATAATCCATATTGCCATGCTTCTTTTTCTCCACATGTGCAAAGCAGGTCTTCATCACATCTTTCGTCCAGTAATAGTCGTCTACATTGGCGCCGCAGCATACTTTCTGAATCTGATCTTTATCTTCATCCAGATTTTTAACAAACGTCTGATAACGGCGATACTCATTTGCATAATGTTCCGGATTCATATTGCCGCCGCATCCCCAGTTTTCATTGCCTACGCCAAAATAATCTACTTTCCATGGTTCTTCATGCCCGTTTTTTTTGCGCAGGTCAGCCATCGGCGATACGCCCTCAAATGTCATATACTCAATCCATTCTGCCATTTCCTGCACCGTACCGCTTCCAAGGTTGCCGTTCACATACGTCTTGCATCCCAGCTGACGGCACAGCTCCATAAACTCATGCGTCCCAAAACTATTGTCTTCTACGACGCCGCCCCAGTTCGTGTTAATCATACGCTTGCGGTTTTCTTTCGGCCCGATGCCATCCATCCAGTGATATTCATCCGCAAAGCATCCGCCAGGCCAGCGCAGCACAGGCACCTCAAGCTCTTTTAACGCCTCTACAACGTCTGTACGCATCCCGTTGACATTTTCAATCCCGGAATCTTCAGTTACAAATAACCCTTCATAAATACCCCTGCCCAGGTGCTCCGAAAACTGGCCATATATTTCAGGTTCAATGCGTCCCTGCTTTTTTGCGTCGTTAATTACTAATTTAGCCATTCAAATCTCCTTTTATCATACATCATCATTCATTCTTACTTATACTGCGCAGCTGTTCATTATACGAATATCTGTTACTCATCATAAGAAAATACAGGTCTTCCCTCATCGTCCCAGCGGATTTTCATCAGACTGGCATGACGGTTCGGATTATACAGCGGATTTCCTTCGATTTTAGCTTCCGTACGCAGATGGTATACCATAATATCATTTCCTTCTTCATCTGTAGTAAAGGAATTATGTCCCGGTCCAAATATATTTTTGGAGGCATCTGTCTCCAGCACCGGATACCGCTCTTTTTTCCATGACAATGGATCCAGCAGATCCGCATCCATGTCTGCTGTCAGCATACCCATACAGTAATGCTCTCCTGTCTCACTGGCAGAATAGGTCAAAAAAAGTTTATTGCCGTGTTTTATCACTGCCGGGCCTTCGTTTACCCAAAAACCGATACGCTCCCAGTCATAGTCCGGCGTAGTCAGCAGCACCTGCACTGTTTTCAGCTGATGCGGATGTTCCATTTTTGCAATATACAGATTAGAAATTTGTTTGCCGACGCCGACTTTTTCCGCCCATACATAATAATACTCGCCTTTATTTTCGAATACTGTCGCATCCAGGGAAAATGCTTCAAATGAAAATTCATCTTCCGGTGCGCGCTTCATTTTTCCAAGCTCTTTCCATGGGTCTTTCAAAGGATCGCTTCCCTCGCACTCCAATACATACGGCCGAATCGCCCATACATCGTCTTTATCGCCTCCTGCATAATAAATATACCATTTACCATCTAAATAGTACAGCTCAGGCGCCCAGATATGAATGCTCATCGGACCTTCTTCATGCTTATGCCACACTTCCACCTCTTCAGCCTGTGGAAGCTCTGCCAGGCTTTTGGCTCTGCGCAGACAGATCCCATCATAAGCAGGCACAGATGCCGTAAAATAATACCACCCATCCGTATGCTTGTACACATAAGGATCTGCCCTCTGCAAAATCCATGGTTCATTATACTTTAATCTTGTATCCATTCCTATTCCTTCTTTCCTTTTCCAAACTTATGTCAAACATAAACAAATCCCATATTGCCAAAAAAGAACGGCCAGCCCCAGTCGATACCGGTCTTTCTAAATCTTACCGGCATCGACTGGCCGCTGCCCGAAGCAAATCAATACCCATTCCTATGTATAGAAAAGCTGATATAATTTTCTCTGTCAGTTCAAACGTATCGAACTGTCCTATGACTCTTAACCCTTAACTGCACCGGCAACCATACCATCAATAAAGTAGCTCTGGAAGCAGAGGAATACGATTAATACCGGTATGATGGAAAACATAGATCCCGCAATCAGGATATCATAGTTGTTTCCATATGGATTCAAAAGTCCGTTCAAATATACCGGAAGTGTAAATTTTGCCTGGCTTCTGTAAACAAGCATCGGCCACAGCAGGTTATTCCAGGATCCCATTGACGTTAAGATTGCCATAGAAGCAAATGCCGGTTTTACAATCGGAAGCATAATTTTTGTACAGATACCATACTCACTCGCCCCGTCAATACGTCCTGCTTCCAGCAATTCTTTCGGCAGACCGATCATATACTGGCGGAAGAAAAAGATTGTTGAAGCGCCGCATACGCCAGGAAGCACTACGCCCCATGTTGTATCTGTAAGGTTTAATTTAATGATTTCCTGATATAAAGGAAGCATTAAGATTTCAAAAGGAACCATCATCGTTGCAATGACAAGGAAAAACAACAGGTTACGAAGTTTAAATTCATACATGGAAATACCGTATGCTATAAAATAGCAGACAACCAATGTAGCCACTACCGTAACAAATGTTAAAAACAAACTGTTCTTAAACGAGTTCAAATACTTTAAGGAATCTGAATTGCCGCTGAAAATATATTGATAATTTTTCAGTGTCATCGTCGAAAAGTTTAAGTTTAACGACAACCCCCTGCGGAACAGCTCCTGGCCCGGCCGGAAAGATGCGAGGAAACCGGCAAGCACAGGGAATACTATAATAGAGCTTACAAGAACGAAGAGCCCTGTAGAAATCACGGTCAGGACTGTCGTTTTTGTACCGCCAACCTGTTCTGATTTTGTATTAGCCATTTACCTCTCCTCCTTCTTAAACGTACCAGTCATGACTAACTGTACCATATTAATAATAAGCGCAATTACTAACAGCACGAGACCGACCGCAGAAGCATAACCCATCTGATTCTTTTCAATACCACGACGGTACAGGTAACCTACGATAGTAAGACCGATGTTCTTTGGAGATGTATTTCCCGGCCATAACATGAAGGATTCCAGGAACATTGCAAGACCTGCATATACCGAAATTGTACATACATAAACTGTCGTCGGTTTCAGCAGCGGAAGCGTAATATACCAAAACCGCTTCCAGGAAGTAGCCCCGTCAATCTCAGCAGATTCATATAAGCTTGTATCAATCCCTTTCAATCCGGACAGGAAATAAAGCATATTTACACCCGTCCATCTCCAGCAGGCGAGCATCAGCAGTGCAACATAAGCAGTCCCTTTGATTTTCAGCCATGCGATCGGCTGCTGCCCCAAAGCCTGCATGATTACGTTCATCTGCCCTGTTTTCATTTCTGTAAACATAAAACGGAATAATGTACCGGAAATAACAACAGACGTTAAAGACGGCATATACAGGATAGCTTTCCAAAGCCCCTTCGCCTTAACAAGACGACTGTCCATCAACGCTGCAAACAGCATTGGAAATGGAATCAGCAATACTAATGTAAGAATCATATACAAAAAGCTGTTCCCAATCGCTGTATGGAACACGGAATCCTTTAACAGCTTACCATAGTTGGTTGTTCCAACCCATACCGTACCAGCCGGTTTAATTTCCTGAAAACTCATAACTACCGTACTGCACAGCGGATAAATCCAGAAGATACAAAAACTTAATAAAAACGGCAATACAAATACATATGGCGCTACCTTCTGGGAATATAAAAATTTTTGAAAGATATTCTGCTTTTTCACGTTCCTCTCTCCTCTCCCTTAGATAATAATGAAAGAAAATGCCTGAGAATCAGGCTCTCAGGCATTTCCATCCATGCAACAGCTCAGATGCCTTCACTGTCGCCTATCAAAATCCGTCACTGTTGCCAATTACACAATATGTATTTACTGCTCCAAATCAATTGCATCCTGAGCTTCCTGCAATACTTCGTCAATATCTCTGCCTTCTTCTAAAATCTCATTGAATGAAGTCAGGTTGAACTGCTCACCGATGATTGTTGTTGCTTTCAAAATATTAATCTTGCCGATCTCATCTTTAATCTCATTTAATACGTCATACGGCATATTACGGAAAAATGTATTGTATTTGTTGTCTTTATTGTGAGCAAATGCATCATCATCCCACAGAGAAGTGTTACATACATCAAATCCAAGATCATCCCAGATAACCTGACATCCTTCCGGAGACATCTTTGCAAAACATACAAAATCTGCTGCCAGTTCTTTATTTGCAGACTGCTGCGTAACTACCGTACCAGTACCGCCAATACCTACAGAACGCGGCTGTCCTGCTTCAAATACCGGACATGGAGCGATATACCAGTTACCCTTTTCATCCGGCATCTTATCCAGGAATCTGGACATATACCACATAGCTTTCGGGAATGCTACGATATTATGATCTAATATATTAGATGTACCTGCGTCAACGTCAATCTGGCCATCCGGTGAAACTTCTGCAATGCCTTCATCCAGCATGCCTTTTTCAAACTCAAGCATCTTCTTTACAGAATCCAGCTGCACATTTGCCGGCTCTTCAAACGTACCTGTCCAGTCCTCGCCATGTTCTGCCATTGCAATCCAGATCCAGTCTGTACCGCCTGTATCTACACTGGTCCAGAATTTACCTTCTTCTCCGCGCGCTTCCACATATTTTTTGCCGAGAGCTTTCCAGTCATCCCATGTTACAATCGCGTCAATATCTTCCTGCTTAATATCATATTTTTCAAGCTCTGCCAGATTGTAGTACATAACTGTTGCGCCTACATGGAATGGAGCGCCATAGTAATGTCCGTCAGATCCCATATACACTTCCAGACGAGCCTGAACCATATCGTCTTTGTATGGAGCCATTGCATCATCCAGTGGATATAACCAGGTATCGACACCTTCAACTACATTTGGGAACTGGCCAACCTCAACGTCAACAATATCCGGTGCGCCTTCACCTGCCTGGAAGGACATTAACAGTTTCTGATGCATATCTGCAAATGGATAAGCGGTTGCTTCCAGAGAAATCGTTTTGTCCGGATTCTTCTCATTCCACATATCAACCATCTTGCCGTAGAAATTTGCATGCACGTCTACGAATGTCCACATAGACAGCTTTGTACCATTCTCATCACCAAATGTACCGGAGAAATCTATCGCTTCCTCTGTACCGGATTCCCCTTCGCCGCCTTCGTCTGAAGCGTCTGCGCTGTCATCTCCTGCGTTCGCATCATCGTTTGAAGCATCTGCACCATCATCTGCTGCATTGCTGTTATCAGATGCACTGCTGTCGTCACCGCCGCCGCAGCCTGCAAATGTCAGACATCCGGCAACCATTGTTGCACACAATAATGCGCTTACTAATTTCTTTTTCATTGCTTTCCCTCCTGTTTTGAAAATCCCTTAAAATTTGAAATCAGCTCTCTAACTTCATGATTGTAGATTATTATATTTTTTATATTTTGTCAATATTTATTTTAGATTTTGCTATACTATTTTAGATGTTTGTGAAATATGTTAAAAAAGTTGGTCTATTTTTTGTTACTATTTTTCAAAAAAATGAGTTGATTTTTTTGAAAATTGTAGATTTTGCCTTTGTAGAATTATGGAAAATTTTGTATCCTAACATTTGTTTAGTTTTTTTAGAATTATTTTTCGATTTCATAAAGGATTGACGCAATTCAGCTTTTCCGATATACTGTTAGTGATATGATAGGGGTTAGTAATGAGATTTGCATTTCACGGGGGAAAAAAATATGCTACACATTGAATCGCTGGATGACGGACTTGAATTTTTTAAAGCGCTTGGCTCCGAAGTACGGATAGAAATCATCAAGCTGCTCATCGCAAACAAATACATGAATATGAATGAACTGGCAACCAGGCTGAACATTACAAACGGAGCGCTTACAAACCATATCAAAAAACTGGAAGCATGCGGGATCGTCAATACCTCAAATGAATCTGCCAGTCATGGGAACCAAAAGCTCTGTTCTCTTCAGCTTGATAAAGTGTTGATTGAAATCAATAATCCTACCGTTGAGGAAAATGTTTATAACACCGAATTAAAGGTGGGGCATTTTTCGAATTATCAGGTATTTCCTACCTGCGGTCTTGCCTCCGACCAACGTTTGATTGGAGAAGTGGACGACACACGGTATTTTGCACATCCGGGACGTTATGACGCAGATATCCTCTGGTTTACGAAAGGATACGTAGAATATATGATCCCAAACTTTATCCCATATACACAACGAATTACACAGATTGTTATTTCTGCCGAGTTAAGTTCTGAGGCGCCTGGTTCGAACAATAACTGGCTGTCCGATATCAGTTTTTATTTAAATGATGTATTTATCGGTAAATGGACATCTCCCGGCGACTTTGGCGACGTGCGTGGCATTTTCACCCCTGACTGGTGGTTCCCGAACTGGAACCAGTATGGACTGTTGAAAATGCTTGTAATTAATCATAAAGGGACTTTTATTGACGGCCTACAGATTTCAGATAAGACGATCCACGATTTTCACCTGAACAGCAACAGTATGATTAAGCTGCGCCTGGGCGTGGACGATGATTCGGAAAATGTCGGCGGCCTTACAATTTATGGAAAAGGCTTTGGCAACTATGGACAAGATATCAAAGTCAGTATCCATTATACTCCTGTAGACGGTTTGCCATAATGTAAGATTTCTACCATTTTTTATAAGGACATCTGCCATGCCTGATTGCTGCCCGAAGCTCCACATAGCAGCCGCATGCCTGGCAGGTTGCTTCATGAAGTCTGTCGCATTCTTTGCAAACGGCAAGCCGTTGTTCATACACTTGCTCGTCTACCCGGTCCTGCCGTTTGATTGCGTCCAGATATCTTTTGATGTTTTTTTGATCCTCAGCAGCAAGATCTCTTAACAGGCATTTCTTACAGATTCGTTTTTCTGTTTGCATCTTTGACATGTCACAGCTCCTCCTGAATATAACTCACATAATCATCAACAATATCATAATCTGTCAGGGAATACAAGCTCCTGGCGCCTGCCACATCTTCGATTTCATTAAATATCATCTGACCCTGATGAAAGATAAAATCGATTCCGGCCATTCCAATCGAAAGCTCCTGTATCACATGTTCTACAAGCTTTTGTTCTTCCATGGAAAGCTGATACATCTGCACATTTCCGCCCAGACAATAATTGCTGCGAAAATCCGTCTGCGATGTCCGCAAAACGGCTGCTTTTATTTTATTTCCAATAACATATACACGTACATCTCTTCCTAAACAGGAGGCTGCCTGCTGTACCACATACCGCTTTCTGTTCTGTTTATTCTGATCGATACTCGCTTTCCACTGTTCCCATTCTGTTTCATTCCGAAGCAAAAAAACCTCTGTGCCACCATGCCCGTCACAAGATTTCACAACTGCCGGATACCAATGCGGCGGTACCTGCAATCCGTAAATGGTAGGCATGACAGGAACATTTCTATGTTGCATGTAACGATATGCCTCAGATTTATCGTTGCCCAGCCTTGTAAGAAATGACGGATTAAACACATGGATTCCATAGGATTCCAACAATTCCGCAAGCTGATAGTCTCTCGTACGGTTAATTACAAACTGCGGCAAGTCCTTTTCTGCCTCACCTTCTATCCGGCAGGCTTCTAACCCTGCCGACAGCAATTCGGGGTCATAGACGCCAAATCTTACGTTCATTCCACGCTTTTCACATGCTTTTCGATAAAGATTGACATAATGCATATTTATACCGCTGTCACGATTTGAATATAAAATCCATCCATTCCATATTTTTTGTATCTTATTCATTTTTACTGTTCCTCAAACAATACGCAACAATCGCATCCGCCACATTTACCCCTGTACATTTCCATATATTTATAAAATGAGCATTGGAATTGACCTCACACAACACCGGTTCGCCATGTTCTCCAAATAAAATATCCACGCCTGCAAAATCCAGTTTCAATGTCTCCATCACCTTTTTCGCCATTTTAAGCTGTGCATCATTTGGCTGGCAGGCTTCCATACTTCCCCCATTTGTAATGTTGGCGCGAAAATCATGTGCATGATAACGGTGCATCGCTGCTACCGCCTCCGTACCGACCATCTGTATCCGAATATCGCTCCCCCTGGAAGCCGCTATATATTCCTGGAATAAAAACGGGCGGTTTTGAATGCCACGCAAGCAATCTGACAATTCTTTTTCGTTAGGAAGCAGCCATACCTGCTGTCCAAAAGAGCCGTAGCATTCCTTAACTACCATAGGAAAACCAAGCCTGCTTTCTATCTGCTGCAAAAAATCCAAATTCGGATAACCTTCCATCCGAAAGGTTTTCGGCGCAATGACTGTTTTTGGCATCCGAATTTTTTGATCTGAAAGCTCTAAATGTGTCCTTGCTTTGTCATCACAGATTTCGATGCTCTGTGCGCAATTAAACAAGCGCAGTCCCAGCTTTTCCAGCAGCCTTGCCAAACGGACGTCCTTATCCCAGAAAATAACAAACTGCGGCCTTCTGCAGCCTGTCAGCAATCCTTCTTCCCCCAATACAAGCTCTGGCAACAGCTGCGTATTTGTCTTTATTTCCAGTATACACTGTTGTCTTTCAGCTGCTTCCACTAACCATGAAAAAATCTGTCTGAATTTTTCCGACTCAATAAATCCGTTCACTACAAGCCAGGCATATGCCTTCTTCATCTTTCACACCCTCCAAATCTGCCAAATATAAATTGCACAAAAAAGGAGCTGTGCAGCAGCTCCTTTTTTATTCTATCATAAACAATTCACTGTTTTATATGTATTTATCCAGCGTTTTCTTTTTCATCCGATGAACCTTCATTTTCTTTTGAAACCTATAAAATTTATGTTTGGAAGCGCTTCGTAATTTTTCCTCTTCTGATTGCATTTTATTGCTTTTTTCATTCTTATTGTTTCATTGCTTATGTATTTGCATGACTTTTAGTTGTTTTACACTTAAATGAGCTTATATGATGCTTATCATTTGCTTATCTTCATACTTATCTTTTGCTCTCCTGACAACGATCTTATCTGGCTGCTGACTGCCACAATCCATCTTCCTGCAGCTGTGTCCAGTCCACCTCTAAAAGCTGCTGCGTATATTCATGGTTTCTTCCTGTCTTTTTGGTAGTAACTTCTATATACTTTTGACTAATCATACCGTCCAATGCTGTCTTCACCCGCGACTTTGACACACGGTTATACGAAGCTACACTATCAATCGTTTTCCAATATGACGGCTTTCTCGCCGCATTTTTTGCCCGCAGCCTGTCCAGACTGATTAAAATCAGATCATTATAATGATTACGCTCCTGCTCCTGCCTTGGCATTTCAACATAACTGGTTGCAGCCGATTTTAATGCATTACTGAAAGCAAATTTAACGCCATAGATAATTACTTTTTTATCTTTTTCCTTTAGATATTCCACAACCTTTGTAAAATGAGCATCTCCTGTGAAAAGAATATAAACTTCATCCTCATTTTTCTCTGCCATACTGCGGTAAATGGTATCCAGAATCATAATATCCGTAAAATCCTTGTCCACACCTTCTTTCATACTTGCCGTATGAACAACATGCTCTGTAAGCTCTTTCAGCTTCTCCAATTCCGTACCAATCTTAGGCTCTGAAAAATCACCAAATATGTAGAGTTTATGTATCTCATATTCCTGTTTCAGCTCGTCAATCCATTCTTCTACATTTGGTTTCATCTGCACTTTGTTATGATACCCATAATACCAGTGTTCATAATCTACAAACACTGCTGCTTTTGGTTTACCGGAAGTCTTTTTCTTAAAAAAATCAAACATCTCCTCCCTCCTTTCTAAATCGCGAAGTGACTCCCTCCTAATATTATAAAACATTTCAGACATTTATTGAAGTATTTTCTTTTTGTATAAACAGAAAAAGAAAAACGCCAAAAATGCATTTTTTTAGGCGTTTTTCCTAAATTTCCCTATAAAATCTTTCTTACTGCCTGCTGTACATTTTCCACTCCAAGTAAAGTGATCCCCTCGACGCTGTTTTGTGCATCTAACGAAACTTTTGGTAACATACATGTTGTAAATCCCAGTTTGCGCGCCTCCAAAATCCTCTGTTTTGCCATATGAACCGCACGCACCTCACCGCTTAGTCCTACTTCGCCAAAACAAATCATTTTTTCATCAATACAGCGTTCCTTATAGCTGGATATAATAGCCAGAACAATTCCAAGATCCAGGGCAGGTTCATTCATTTTGATGCCGCCCGCAATATTTACATAGGCATCGCATTCGCTCAGCCGCAGATTTAATCTCTTCTCCAGTACTGCCATCAGTAAGTTCACGCGGTTTGTATCCGTTCCGGCTGCAGTCCGCCTTGGAATGCCGAAATTACTGCGGCAAACCAATGCCTGTACTTCCAAAAGAACCGGTCTTGTCCCTTCTATCGAACATGCGACTACCGAGCCGGATGCATCCTTTGGTTTACCGCTTAACATATATTCAGACGGATTTTTTACCTCAGCAAGACCCTGCTCCCGCATTTCAAAAACGCCAATTTCATTCGTAGATCCAAATCTGTTTTTTACCCCGCGAAGAATGCGATAAGCCGCATGACGGTCTCCTTCAAAATACAACACGGTATCTACCATATGCTCCAATACGCGGGGGCCTGCCACAACCCCCTCCTTTGTAACATGTCCGACAATAAAGATCGTGATGCCAAGCCCCTTTGCAAGCTGCATAAAAGCGGCTGTCGCTTCCCGTACCTGTGATACGCTGCCCGGAGACGACGAAATATTTTCGCTGTACATCGTTTGAATAGAATCAATGATGACCACCTGTGGTTTTTCTCTGCGCAATACTCCGTCAATGGTATCCAGATTCGTCTCGCACAACAAAAAAAGGCTGTCCGTAAAACTGCCAATCCGCTGTGCCCTTATTTTAATCTGCTGCAAAGACTCTTCTCCGGAAATATATAATACCTGCATCTGCTGTGCGCTTAACTTTTGACAAACCTGCAGCAATAAAGTGGATTTTCCGATACCCGGATCGCCGCCTACCAGCACTAAAGATGCAGGAACGATGCCTCCGCCCAGTACACGATCCAGTTCCGGGAAGCCGCTTGTAAAGCGTTCTTCCCGTTTCATCTCAATATCCGCAAGTATCACCGGGCCTGCATCCAAAATCGGCTTTTTTTCAGCTGCGCCTTTCCTGCGCTCCACTGTCTCTTCTACAAACGTGTTCCATTGCCTGCATCCCGGACACTGTCCCATCCATTTCGCCGATTCATGCCCGCATTCCTGACAAAAATAAATCGTTTTTGCTTTTGCCATACTTATTTCTTCACAATCCTGACATCTGTTGGCTCTTTCGCGCCAAGCTCTACGCTCATCGTCAGTTTGCCGCCCAGATTTGTCTTCATCGTTCCTACGTTATCGCTGTTAATAAATACTTCGTATTCTGTAGAATCGCAAAGCCCCAGTGTAATCTCCGCATCTTCCGGTCCTTCTACCTGAAAAGAAACTTCATTTTCTGTAATATCCAAACCACTGACAGCTGTCCCTGGCACAGACTCGTAAACAAAGATGCCATTGCATTCCAGCTTCGTAATTTCACGGAACGTTTTGACCTTGTAAATATCCGTACCATGCTCAAAATTGTCCTTTTTTGTTTTGGACGCCAGTGTATAATCCCCAAAGCTTATCGTTCCATCTGCTTCTGTACGAATCAATTCGTTAATTACACTCATTTTTTTATCCTCCAGTTGCTTATAAAGATAGTAATGGTTTTATTATACTATATTTTTATAAAAAATGTTACCCCATTTTTTCGCATATCGTAAATTAAATTTCGATTTTGCACACCCGATTATATTTGATTTGAAAAATGGATCTGTCTGTTCTTTGTCCCAATAGCCACCGTATCTCCTTTTTTCACAGTTCCCGAAAGAATCTCTTCTGCCAGCTTATCCTCAATCTCCGTCTGAATCATACGACGCAACGGTCTGGCCCCAAATTTCGGATCATACGCTTTTTCCACGACATAGCTTTTTGCCGTATCACGGATCACTAATTGAATATCCATTTGCATTTTGCACCGTTCCACTAAATTTTTAGTCATAAGCGCAACTATCTTTTTCATATCCTCTTTATTGAGCATACGGAACACAAGCATTTCATCAATACGGTTCATAAATTCCGGTTTAAAAATCCGTTTTACCTCTTCCATAACACCGCTTTTCATTCGCTCATAATCCTGTTTTTCATTTTCGGATGAAGCGAACCCCAGTTTTTTTGGCTCAACAATGACCTGTGCCCCCGCATTGGACGTCATAATAATAATTGTATTTTTAAAATCCACCTTGCGCCCTTGCGCATCTGTAATCCGGCCATCGTCTAACACTTGCAGCAAAATATTAAACACATCCGGATGCGCCTTTTCAATCTCATCGAATAAAATTACGGAATATGGACGCCTGCGTACTTTTTCGCTAAGCTGTCCGCCTTCATCATATCCGACATATCCGGGAGGCGATCCGATCAGCTTGGATACACTGTGTTTTTCCATATATTCTGACATATCTACACGAATCATTGCCTGCTCATCGCCAAACATCGCTTCCGCAAGCGCCTTTGATATTTCCGTTTTTCCAACGCCTGTCGGCCCAAGAAACAAAAAGGAACCGATTGGACGATTCGGATCTTTTAATCCTACACGTCCTCTGCGGACTGCTCTTGCAACCGCACTTACAGCCTCTTCCTGGCCGATCACTCTTTTATGCAGTATTTTTTCCAGCTTTTGCAAACGCTCTGCTTCTCCTTCGGTCAGCTTTTTCACCGGAATTTTCGTCCAGCCGGAAACCACATCCGCAATCTCATTTTCCCCAACCGTAAGGCGGCGTTTTTCATTATTTTTCTGACATCTTTTTAGCAATTTGTCGTATTCTTTTTTACATTGGTCACGATCTGCTTTTATTGCACTCGCATGTTCAAATTGCTGATCGATCAAAGCCTGTTCCAGCTGTTCTTCCAGCTCATGCATCTGCTGTTCTAAACTAATCAGCTTCTCCGGCACCGGATATCCGGCCAGACGCACTTTAGATGATGCCTCGTCAATCAGATCAATGGCTTTATCCGGCAAAAACCGATCATTAATGTATCTTGCGGACAACTTGGCTGCCGCTTCTAATCCGCTGTCTGTAATCTCCACCTGATGGTGTGATTCATATCTTGCCCGCAGCCCTTTTAAAATCTCAATCGTCTGTTCCACTGTCGGTTCTTCTACTGTAACCGGCTGAAAACGTCGTTCCAGCGCCGCGTCCTTTTCTACATATTTGCGATATTCTTCGATTGTAGTAGCGCCAATGAGCTGTATTTCCCCGCGCGCCATTGCCGGTTTTAAAATATTTGACGCATCAATCGCGCCTTCTGCGCTGCCGGCGCCAATAATCGTGTGAATCTCGTCAATAAACAGAATAATATTTCCTGACATTGTAACTTCGTGAATCACACGTTTAATCCGCTCTTCAAATTCTCCACGATATTTAGATCCGGCAACCATTCCTGACAAATCCAATGTTACGACACGCCTGTTCGCAACACTGTCCGGCACCATGCCGGATACAATCCGCTGCGCAAGCCCTTCTACGATAGCTGTCTTGCCAACGCCCGGCTCTCCGATCAGACACGGATTATTTTTTCCACGCCTGCTTAAAATCTGAATCACACGTTCTATTTCCTGTTCCCGTCCGATCACCGGATCCAAATCGTCTTCTACCGCCATACGGGTCAAATCTCTGGAATACTGATCCAGCACCGAAGTCATGCCATCTTTTCTGCGAATCGGCTTGCCATTTTGAAAGTCTTCTTTATATGCATTCGTATCTTCGCCCATTGCCGCAAGAATATCAATGTACATTTTTTGCATGTTGATATTCATCGTATTCATCAGCCGTGATGCTGCACAGTCTACCGATTTAATCATTGCCAGCAGCAAATGCTCCGTACCGATGGTTTCACTCTTAAAACGGTCTGCTTCTGCTGCTGCCATATCTAAAATCATAGTTGTCTTTGGTGTATAGCCATCACGTTCCTCAATTGCCACAGAAGAGGAAGGTGCGATCAGATCTTCAATCAGCTGCAGCAGCTGGTCTTCCTCCACCCCATTATCCATTAAGATCTGTGCTGCCACGCCTGAACCTTCTTTTATCAAGCCTAACAGAATATGTTCGGTCCCTATATAATTATGCTGCAGATTCTTTGATGTCTTACCCGCAAGATCTAATGCTTTCTGCGCTTTCGCAGTATATGGTTTCCGCATCAATTTTTCCTCCAAAATTAGTTTTACATGTTTGCTTATAAATCATTCAGATCCATAATTTCCATATCCTCCTCCACACGACCGCGTTTCTTTCTGGATGGTTTGCCTGCTTTTTGCGATTTACGGCCTGCCATTTCTTCCATATCCCAATCATCCATCGGATCATGTTCCGGCTCTTTCATATCCGGCCTCGGAGCGACTGTCCTGCGTGGATACTTCACGGACTGCCGCATCCGTTCTGCTGCCATCTGCATAGTATCCGGCGAGCCAGCCGTCTGATTTCTTAACAGCTGTTCTCTTTGCATCGCTGAAGATGCATAACCGCCGGATTCCCCCTGACTCATCTGTGCACGAATTTCTTCCGGTGTACTGATATGATCCTGTCGGGCGGTCTGGTTTCTTTGCGGCGCTGCTGAAGGTTCCTGTGTAAATGTCTTCGTCACCCTTTTCGACCGTTTTCCAACATTTCCTTCAAAATTTCTGCCGGCTGCAAGGGAACTTTTGGAAATTGTTTCTGATTGTTTTGCTGCTCTTTTTGTTTTTTCTTTTTTCTTTCTGCCGCGCACTCTGCGATCCTCTTCTTCGTCATCCTCCTCATCTCCCTGGCTGCGCAGCAGCAGAGCTGTAAATATAATAATCACGAGAATTATCGCAACTACAAGAACACTGACTATTTTTACGCGATTTTCCTTTAGCTCCGTATATTTTTCGTTCAATGAATTATATTTTGTCAAAGAAACGGTTCTTTCCACTTCCTCTTCCTGACCGTCTTCCTCCTGTCCCTGCACTGCTGCAAAGGCAGTTGAATAACGCATATACGTTCCCTGTTTTTTATCATACAAATACCAGCCGCTTGTGCCATCCGAATAAATTCCATATACCAGATAATAATCTTTTAATTCATCCGAAAACTGACTCTGATATGCCGCAGCTTTTTTGCCTGATGGAAATTTTAACGCTTTTTCCTCAAATCCGGCTGGTATTTCCTCTCTGGCATTGCTGATAAATATAACAAAATGATCCCCGGTCGCCGAATATTTAAATCGCTCAACCACATTTTTTAGTTCATCATAAAAATAAAATCCCGTCGCTCCCTTTCCATCTGTATTTTCCATATATACAAGATGAACTCCATTTGTCTGGCAATAAAGCGTTGGATAGCTGTTTTGTCCAATCTGTACAGAACCTTGCTGGAATGCTGACGGGATATCCTGTGTCGTAGACCCATACGTAAAATTGCTGGAAATCTTATATGCCGCACCGCTCAGCTTTACCGTTCCGTCCTCTTTTATAACGCCCGAAAGTCTTTCAGAAAGGCTTTTCTTTTTGCCGCTGTTCTTCGTTTCCGGCTGCCCAGTATTGTCCGGCACAGCGGCATCCGGCTGATCTCCGCCCGTACTGTCTTCCTCCGGCTGTGTATCCGGTGCGCTTCCCGCAGCAGGATCTGCTTCATTCCCTCCCTGTTGATCTGCTGGCTCTCCTTCCGGCTGCGTATCCCCGGCGTCCGGCTGTGCAGTAACCGGCTGCTGTGCGCCTGCATCCGCGCTGCCAACGGTCAATGTGATCGTATAGACCGTATACGTGTTATCCTGTGCGGAACAGGTTACCCGAATCGTATTCACCCCGGGATGCAGCCCATCCCTGCCTTCTACAGACGCGATAACCGCACCCGCCGCACGCGGAACCGCCTGAACGCTGACGCTCGTTACATCTGCATCTACTGTAGACGTATATTCCGTTACATCCGGTGTAAAAGCAGGACTTAACACTCCCGGCGCAATATCGAAAGCGGAAAGCTTACTGTCATGTGAAGCAGATACTTGCGCAGCCTCAATTGTCTGCGGTATATATGCATTTCGTACCGGCATGAGCAAAAACATACCAGTGAACGCCGCAAGCAGTAATCGTTTGCTTTTGTTTTTCTTCATAGTATTCATTCCCTTCTTTTCCTAAGTTCACATCTCTGGAAACATTTTACCATCTTTCTTACATTTTGGCAATGAAGGGACTCACAATTATAAAACAGACTTTAAGAGCTGCGGCAATTCCCGAAACGAATTCAGCTTCGGAACATCTGCATGAACCGTCCCAAACCCATATGCCGCATGAATGAACAATGCGCCGCCTGCAACGGCTGCTTCATAATCCGCCTGTATATCACCGACGTAAATCCCCTGATCCAGCTGATTGCGTTCTATAATGAGCGCAATATTTTCTCCTTTTGGCCGATTGTTTGCTCCAAAGCAGATATAATCCTGAAAATATGGCTCCAGCTGATAATAGCTTAAAAAAGCTTCGATATATCCTTCCTGGCAATTACTTACGATGTACAACGGATACATCTTGGACAACATCTGAATCGTAGAAATCAAATCCGGATATAACTCAGCTCCATGCGCTGCCAAATAATCGTTTTCTTCCCGATATCCTTCTTCCAAAATTGGCAGAAGCTTTTCCGGATCATATCCCGGAAAAATTGCTTTCGCCAGTTCATCCATAGGCATTCCCATTGTTCGATACATGTCCTGAGCCGTGACCTGTTTTCCAATCTTAGGCACAGTCACCCGGCTCCATGCTTCCGCCACCTGACTGGCGCTGTCCCAAAGTGTTCCGTCCATATCAAAAATAATTCCTGTTTTCATTCGTCTTTTCCCTTCTTTACTATAAATGGCCCTGTCTATGTCCTGCAATATTTTCAGTAACAGTTCAGATAACCCATGGAACTGTTACTATTTTCACAATATTTTCATAAAAAAATTAGAATTCATACTCCACAAATGAATCCAAATCGTGTATAATCAAATGCGGCAGTATCCTTGCAGACAATATGCCTGCTTTGATGCAGATAAATTTTATTATAACACAGAAGTATGAATTTTAGAATAGGAGATTATTAGAATGAGCCAACAAAAAGTAGATCGGTATAAAAAAGAAAAGTACAGCAGAAAACAACAGCTGCAAAAAGAAAAAAGACAACTTCTGATCTATCGTATCGCCGGTGGCATTGCTGCAATTGCGATTGTCGGATGGATTGGTTTTTCGGTGTATTCCCGTGTCGAAGAAAACAAACCGGTATCTTATACAGAAGTCAGTTTAGATGCCATCAGCGAATACATGAGTACGCAGATACAAAATTAACAGCGGCCGCTTCCACTGCTATCAAAAAAGCTCCTGCCACATAAAATGGCAGGAGCTTTTTTGTTCTTTCATAAATTCTGTAACCTGATTCTTTCCGGAACGCACGTCATTCTGTTTTCATTATTTTTGCAACCCCAGCAGCAAACAACTGAATGAGCGGCCCAGCAGATAATGCTGTCAATATTGTAATCACGCCCAATTTTCCGCCCAGTACAAACCCCAATACAATACAGGCGGCATCAAAACATACTTTTACTGTCCGATATTCTCTGCCAACTTTATCTCGTATTACCATGACCAGTCCTGTAAACGGATCCAGTCCGATATCCGCAGTAATAAACATGGCAACCCCAATATACAGGAGCAGGCAGCCAATCCCTGCCCCCAATATTTGTATCGGCAGCGTCTGCACATGAAAAAACAGGTCATACAGCTTTCCACCCAGGTTTACAATCGTTCCATATGGAACAATATAAATAAATGTACCAATATTCACATACCGTCTTCCCAAAAGAAATACGACGATAACCAGTATGATATTCACCAGATTCGACGCGGTTCCAAGCTGCTGTGGGGAAAGTCCTGCCGTATGTCTGATCCCGTCATAAACAATGCCAATCGGATCATTTCCAAGCGCTGCCGCAGCATTAAATGCAATGCCTGTTCCAACAAGCAAAATTCCTGCTGCCGCCAAAATGAGCCTGTTCATTTTTATAGTTTTCAATCGCGTATACCTTCCCAAATACCTTTATTCATTCCTATCTGTAATTAACGCTCAGGCACATACATAACCGCAACATTGCTTGACTTTCCAAATACCTTTTTTGCATTTGCATCCGTACAATACGCACGAACACGCACATAATATTGCTTATCTCCACTCACTTTTTTAATTGTGGCGCTTGTCTTTTTCGTATAAACTTTTTTTGCATTTTTAAAGTTTTTATTAACAGAATACTCAATCCTGTATCCCTGCGCATTTTTGACTTTTTTGTATCTGACTGTAAAACTCTTTGCTCCCGCTTTCAGGCTCTTGATCGCCGTCTTTCCCGGAATCATATTGCTGTCCCAATGTGCATAAAGCGTGCCTGCCTGTGCATTGGAACCTTCTGTTACTTTCGTGCCGCCGTCTTTCTTTGTATACCAGCCTGCAAATTGATATCCGTCTCTGACTGCTGTCGGCAGATTTCCATATGGCTGTCCTTCCTGTACATAATAATCTACGGTTGCTGCCGTACCGCCATTTGCATCCAACTGAACTTTTACAACAGAAACATAATCTTTCAAATCATCTACCGTAACTGCTTTTACATTCTGTGTTCTGCCATCCGCAGAAGAAGGTATCTTTATTTTTTCTTCTTTAACGAGCTGAGCAGCCTTTTCATGTAAAGCTTCGTTCCAGTTTACTCCGATAATTTCCCAGTTATTGCTTAACTGCGGCTGAATAACCCCTTGATTCTTTTCAATAATCCACTTTCCAATCATACTGCGGACTGCTTCCCCAGCCATAACATCTTTTTCCAGTAATTTTGGAAGCGTATCGCCTTTTTCCTCAGAAAATACACTGCCGTAAGTCAGCAGTTGGGAATTTGCCCGGTAATTATTTACCGCCAAAGTAAGCGTATCGGCATCTTTGATTGGCGTGCCATCCATTCTCGTAAGATTCTGAATACGGCTGCCTGGTTCTTTTGAAATATCAATCTGATATTTTACGCCATCAAACATATCATAAAGATAGCTTCTCATATCTTCGTTAAAGGAGATCGTCAAATCCCCATCTTTGTATGTATTATAGTAATTTGCAGACCATTCCATATACTGTTTTAACTGTTTTCCGGTCACTTCCAGCCTGTACAGCGTATTGTCAAATTTATAAATCAAAGACATATCACATTTTTTGATCTTACCTTCTTTCATATTTGCAGAAGGACTAAATACAGCAGCAGCGGATACATCTGCTTCACCATAATACATCTGCGCCTGGTTAATCAGCTGAATCATTGCCGTTTCCTGAATCTGCGACTGCGTAATTCCAGGAATTTCAGTTTCCGGCACAAGATCGCCGCCTTTAAGCTCGCCAACAACCGTCTGCGCATCTTCTTTCGCACGTGTATCATACTTAGCAAGCGCCTCTGTAATTTCTGCGTCCGGTTCTACGTCCTTAGCAGCTACGATTTCTGCTTTTTTATCCGTAACCTCATATCCGCCGTTTCCATCCGGTTTTACCGCAATATCCACATCAGCCAATGTTTGTCCCTGACTCTTATTTTCTATAATTAAGACGCCGTTTTTTGTCTCATTTACTTCTTCATGACCATGGGAAGCTAAGATTACGTCTATATCAGGAAATGCTTCTGCATAATCAGCCGCTCCGGAGCCTTTCAGATCAAATTCACCTTCTACTCCCATATGCAGCGCGGCTACAATGATATCTGCTTCATTTTTAGCCTTTTCTACCAATTCCTTCATTTCGCCGCTTTCCAACGGATTGGTCACCTTGTACTCTTTCAGATTTTCCGCATCCCAATGTGTGATATTCGGAGTGACATAACCAATCACCGCAATTTTCACACCATCTTTTTCAATTAATTTGTATGCATCACCAATAGCCTTTTGATCTTTATCATAGACATTTCCACATAAAAAGGCTCCTGTAAACTTTGCCGCCGTTTTTAACAGCGTTTCGATTCCATAATTAAACTCATGATTTCCTGCTACCCATACATCATAGTTTAACAGATTAAATCCGGCAATCATCGGATGAACTTCTTCGTCAAAAAATAAACTTGCCGAATTGCTTTCAATCGTATCGCCCACATCAATCAATACCGTATTGTCATTTCTTCTTTGCTTTATCAGCGTTCCTACCTGCGCTACGCTGCCGCTCTTGCTTTCTTCATTCACCGCATAATCATAAGCGACAAATTTGCCATGAAGATCACTCGTAGCAAGTATTTGAATCTGCTTTTCCGTCTCTGCAGCCTGCACGCTGTCTGCCGCTGGTATTGCTGCCGGTATCGCCATCGCTGCAGACAGCAAAATTGCTAATAATTTGTTCTTACAGTTCTTCATATTTCTCCTCCTTGGTTTAGAATAAACAGATAATCAAATCATGTCATATTTCCTAAAATTAGAACAGGACAGATGTCTGCTTTTTCATGATTTACTATAAATTTGTTGTTTTTTTACAGTTTTTTACACTGTTTTTTATGCACATTTAGCAAAAGCAGATTTGAAAAACATTTCTATTTTTCAAACCTGCTCAAATGCTGCCTGCTTCCATATATTCATTGTTTGCTTTCTTCTGCTTCCGCCCTTTTTAACGCATCTTCAATTGCGTTCAGCAATACAACTGAAGTATACTGATTCGCTTCATCATATGTAATTCCTTCTGTAGACTGTTTTTCATAGATTTGCTGGCTGATATTATCCAATGCCGGCTGCATCAGCGGATACATTGCTGCCGCAGTTTCGTCCAGATTATCCAGAGAAATGGAATTGATCCGATTCTCATCTACGACAACCTTTAAGTCCATCGTCTGATTATTCAGTACTATGGATGAAGTATAGACTCCCGATGCATATTTCATCGTTTCTTCTAAGGCATCACCCTTTTTACCGGAACGAAACATAAATACCAGCAGCAAAATTAACAAAATCGCAAGCAAAGCGAATATTACGGTATAAATAACCTCTCTCATATGTAATACAACAATTCTTGTCTTTGCACTCATGGGATGCTTCTCCGTTATCTGCTTATCTTATCATATGTAAAAACCGGAAATTTATGCATGTATTTATTCGTTATCCCCTACTCTATCATGCTCTCCAGACAGGTATGCGTAACGCAGGTTTACAAAAGAGTGGAAAAAGGACTATGATAGGAACACCGAGACATCAATTTTTATTCCAAAGGAGGAGGCATATGGATGTAAAGAAAATAGGCGCATTTATTGCTGAGCAGCGCAGACTGAAACAGCTGACACAAAAACAGCTCGGCGAAGCGCTTGGCATCAGCGACAAAACGGTATCTAAATGGGAGTGTGGATATGGCCTGCCGGATATATCTATGATTACGCCCTTGTGCGCGGAGCTGGAAATAACTGTAAATGAGCTGCTGTCAGGAGAACAACTGGCACAGGAAGATTATCATGAAAAAGCGGAGGAAAATATGATTCAATTAATGGAAGAAAGCAAAAGAACAAACAAAGCTTATCTTATAAAAACTATTTTGGGCAATACCTGTATTCTGGCAGCAGGCATTGCAATTGCAATGATATACAAAGCCGAAATATACTTCAGCGCCGTAAATTTTTTGGATACCTTTCGAATGACACAGCTTTTGTTTTTTTTGATTGCATCTTTATGGACTTCCGGATGTTTCAAAGATTTTGGCATTGCCTTTGCATTGCTTTTTAAAAAGGCTGCCTGTCCACAACAGCTGGCACATGCCGTTCTGGCAGTATCTACCGCACAAAAGGCATTATTTTTTGGAAGCGCACTCATCGGCATCATCCGGCTTATTCTTGTCTTTGGCGAACCGGAATTTGAAAATTGTATTTCTGCGCTTCCGATCAATCTGGCAGAATTTTTTGTTACGATATTTTACGGCGTACTTGGCGTACTGTTGCTGGAACCGGTGAAAAGCAGGTTAAAGAAAAAACAGGTTGATATTTAGATTGTTTATTGAGTCCCTAATACATTCATTTTTATAGTTATTCAATGATAAAAGACGCAATCATCTATTGCAAAAAAGCAAATGAATGCTACAATATATACTGCAGCAAATATAACGTGTTATTTATGAAAGGACCTCCAGATGAATAAACTAACTTACACTTCTGAAAAAATGGATTTGGTCAAACAGCAAATACAAAAATTGATTGATATTGTAAAAGAACTTGAAGCACAATTTCCAGGCAGACATTTCACTTTAGATGGGCATTTAGTCGGCAGTCTCGGCGAAGTTATGGCAGCTTATTATTATGGCATTGAACTTTTTACAGCTTCAACAGAAATTCATGACGGAGAAGTTGAAGGAAAAAAGGTCCAGATAAAAATTTCTCAACAAGATAATATTATAATCAATCATAAACCAGATTATTTAATCGTGTTATATCTTAATAAAAACGGAAATAAACTGTCTCACGGATAGGGAGTATCCGCAAACATTGCTCGGATTCTCCCCTGGTTTTTATTTTATGAAGATTACCACATATTCACTATGCTTACCAGTCCGCAGCGGATATCCCCATCCGGCAATCCCGGACGATACAACCAGCTGCATATGACCAAATAATTTCTGCCCATAATTAACTGTCCCTTTATCAAACAGCGTTGTAATCAGTCCTACCGGCCACATCTGTCCTGCATGTGTATGCCCTGACAGCATCAGGTCATATCCTGCCGCTGCATTTTCCTGCATATCACGCGGCTGATGGTCTGCAACAATATGATAAGCTGACTGCGGCAGATCTTTCATCAGATCTGCCGATGTTTTTCTGCCATCCTTTTCTGCAGCAGCATAGGAACGGTCTTTTCGTCCGGATATTGACAATTCCTGATTTAACAAAACTGATTCATCTTCTAAGATCTGCACTCCGGCATCTTGAATTACTTGTTCTAGTTGCTCTTCAGTGAAATCACAGGTATTTGAATAACGCCCTTTATCGTGATTTCCGTAGACATAAAACGTGCCAAATGTACTTGGAATCTGTGCCAAAGTACGAAATGCTTCGTCTGCTTCCTGCAGAGATGTTCTTTCATCTACGATGTCCCCGCCCAATACAACGAAATCCGGCTGTTCCTGCTCCATACGCTTACAGTATTCCCGGAGTTTTTCCAGCCCCATTGTCGTACCATAATGCAGGTCAGACAAAAATACAATTTGATATCCCCCTTCACGGATTGGCTTATCTGTCTGTATCGTATAATTTGTAACGATCACCCGATGCATATTCACGTAAGCATACCCCATAACCGCCGCGGTTACTGCAAACGCAATGACGCCGCTGCGCCAAATCCATTTCCAAATCCGGCTGAACCTGCATCCGGCCCGTTTCAACAAAAGACGTATCATATCTACAAGCAAAGACACCGCCGCTATATGAAATACAATAAGAGCCCAAAGGCCAAACAAATTTACAGAACCGACAGCCAGGACAACTGCCGCAATGACAGAAATTATTTTCTGCATACGCTCTTTTTGATCCTTAAAAAACAGTCCTAAAAATCTTCGAATTAAAATATATAAGTAGATACCAAGAGGTACGGTAAGTATCCCTGCGAAAACGAAAAATAAAATCATAACCTTCCTCCATTGCTGATGGTGTCAAATATTCCATGTTACCGTTCAGATAACCCATAGAACTATTACTATTTTACTGTATTTTAGCTGAGCATTCAAGATCTTCTATAGACATTTCAGAATCATTCATTTAAAATAGGTAACAGTCCAAATCATTCACAAACCTACCTGAACGGTTACTAAAACAATCACATGCAAACCATTAAACAGCTGCGGCATTTAAAAGCTGCCGTAACAAGAAAGGAGTCTTTATGAACTACCGAAAATTAGGAAACACCGGCCTGATGATTAGTGAAATCGGCATGGGCTGCGAAGGTTTTATCGAACAAAACTATACAATGGCTAAAACACTATTGGATGCTGCTGAAAAAAATGGCGTCAATTATTTTGATCTCTATGCTTCGGATCCGCGTGTGCGTGAAGCCGTAGGAAACGCAATGCTTGGCCGCAGGGAAAAATTTATTGTACAATCACATATCTGCTCTATCTGGCAGGACGGACAATACAAACGCAGCAGAAACAGGAAAGAAGTCGAAGATGGATTCGAGGATATGATGCGCCTGCTGCAGACAGATTATATTGATGTCGGCATGATTCATTATTGTGATTCCATATCAGACTGGAATACCATTATTCATAACGGCATTTTAGCCTATGCTGTGGGATTGAAAAAGCAAGGACGTATCCATCACATCGGACTCAGCAGCCACAATCCCGAAGTTGCACTTGCAGCTATAGATACCGGCTGCATAGAAGTGTTAATGTTCAGTGTAAATCCATGTTATGATTTACAGCCTGCCAATGAAGACGTCAACGAACTGTGGAACGAAGAAAAATATAAAAATCCACTCGTAAATATGGATCCGCAGCGTCAGAAGCTATATGAGACATGTCAGACACTTGGTGTCGGTATTACCGTTATGAAAGCATTTGGCGGCGGAGACCTGTTAGATAAAAAACTCTCGCCTGCAGGAAAATCTCTAAGTACATACCAATGTCTGCATTATGCGTTAACTCGACCTGGTGTATCGTCTGTATTAGCAGGTATTCATTCTCTGGAACAGCTTGAACAATGCATCTCCTACGAATCTGCTTCTGACGAAGAAAAAGATTACGCACCTGCATTCGCGGCTTTTCCAAATATCAGCTGGGAAGGGCACTGCATGTACTGCAGCCATTGTGCACCATGTCCGCAGAAAATTGACATTGCTTCTGTGACAAAGTTTTTAAATCTTACGCTTGCACAAAAAAGCGTACCTGAGACAGTACGGGAACATTATGCAGCGCTGGAACATCATGCAGGAGAATGTATTGCATGTGGCGCTTGTGAAAAAAGATGCCCATTTAGTGTTTCCATTCGAGAAAACATGAAACGGGCAAAAGAAGTATTCGGACAGTAACATCTAATCAGCATCTGCCTGCAGCACAGCCATGAGGGATACCTCTGACCAACTGATTTAACATCCAACCTTGTCCATGGATTTCAGCATGTTTCCATGCCTGAACGAATGTTTACATTATCCGTTAATCTCTGACTATATTGACCATTGACCAATTATCAATTACAAAAATACAAAACCTTATTCATTGTGGCTTAACCCTGACACGGGAAACCAGGTTTGAGGTTTTCGTACTGCAGGCAGATTTACAATAACTAAAATTCAATATAGGTAGTTGCATTCGATACTTTAATCTGTGTATCCAGCTCTCGCAAAAAATTTTCTCTTTTTTCCGATATATCCTCCATTTTCTTTAGAACGCCCAGAGGATCAGCCAATTCTGTCGTATTTTCCTTCACATACGTTTCTACCACTTCCAAAGGATTCTCTTCCTTTACTCGGGTATCTTTGCTGAGAATACTTAACCGCATATCTTCAGCCGTACTTTGAAGCTTCTGGTTGCGGCTTTCCGCAAACTGCATGCTCTGCTCATATTGATGCTGCATGACCTGCTTTAAGTTTCCTTCAAAATCTGCACGATCTTCATAGGTACCGGTTCCGCGCATTCTCCCTCTTAAAGTAATGGCGCTTGCAACGCTCATCTTTCCATAAGATGTTTCTATATAAGTATTTGCATTAGAATTAACAATGTGCGCATCTATTTTCTGATAACGGTCAATCAAATCCATAATTTGCCAAAAAGCGGCTTTTGCTTCTTTTTCAAAATCCTCTCTTGTCATACGGGCTTCATAGACCTTCGTTTCATTGCATTTCACCGTATCGACAAATCTTGCTTTGCAGATTTTATCCGAAATCTTCTTTACCAGCAAATCTCTTTCATCAAGAGCCTGCGTAATCAACATTTTGTCCGCCATCAGTTCTTCCTCCCTATAGAAATCCTTTTACAATTCCTCACACGCTTTTATCGTATTATAGATTTCCAGTCCATTTTTCCTGCCAAACAGATGCAGACTGTTTAGATAAATGACTTTGGATGTCTTTTCTTTTCCTTCGATCAGGTTTTGTATGTCGTCTGTCATTGTTTCATACTCGGTTCCTGCAAACAGTCTTTCCAACACTTTTCGAATCCGCATCCGCTCCGTATAAGCCGAATAATATCCACCAATCGTAAGTTTTTCACGCAGGCGTCTTAATTCTTTTGTGCGCTGATTGTTCTCGTTACCGCTGACAATGCCATCTTCTATACATGCAGACAGACATATCGTTCTTTTACAATCTGCTTTCTTCTCCCAGTAATCACGGACTGCCTGAAAACCATGATCGTTGCTGACAATGACAGAAATCCCCGCATATCCGCTGCCGATCAGTTCTCCAAGCTTAGACGCAATATAAAAATCCAGCGCATTTTTTCCCACACGGTACAGTTTACATATTTCAAATACACACCCGGAAGATGTAATCTGATCCAGGCTTCTGCGTTCAGCATTCTTTTTGCCTTCACTGTAAAACAGTACCACATGATCCTGCACATCCAGATATTCACAGCCGCACATTCCTGCCCTTCCAACATTCTCATAGTCGATCAGAAACAGCACGAAACCACCTCCGCATCTTTTTCACACCTGTATCTTAACACGAAAAGTGAACCATGTCATTCAGTTTGTAACAGAAACCGACGCTGTAAAATGCCCTGTCACGCATTTTACGTTTTTTTGCGCTTAATAAAATGCATAAAAAGATTTTCCGGGTTAAATAATTGTCAAAATGCCAATCGATTTAAGCAGCAGCACAACCAACAATATCGGAGCAATAAAACGAATCATTACTACATACAATTTCTTTCTTCCAAATGTGCAGCCGGATTTTTCCACTTCCTTAATAATCAGGCCCGGCTTTACAATCCATCCGATTAAAATACATGTGCCAATCGCTACAATCGGCATTAACGCATTATTACTGATATAATCCATAATATCCAAAATCTGTCCAACCGCGCCATTCGGAAGTTCAAATTCAAAATACAGTTTATTATACCCAAGACATACGAGTATACCGCCTGCTAACGCAATCACTGTTTCAATGACTGCCGCTTTCACACGTGATACATGAAACTCATCCATAAAGCTGGATACAACAGCTTCCATAACCGATACCGCACTTGTAAGCGCAGCAAACAGCACCATCGCAAAAAATAAAGCTCCGATAATATTTCCAGCCCCACCCATTGCCGCAAAGACTTTTGGCAAAGACACAAACATCAGGCTTGGTCCTGAAGCTTCCATTCCTTCTCTTCCCATAAACGTAAATACAGCCGGAATAATCATAACGCCAGCCAAAAACGCAACAATTGTATCAAAAAACTCAATCTGGTTAATAGACTTGCCAAGATTTGCATCATCCTGCACGTAAGATCCATAAGAAATCATAATTCCCATTGCCACGCTTAAGCTAAAAAACAACTGGCTCATCGCATCTAACAACACAGTGAAAAATCTTTGTACAGTAAGCCCCTCAAAATTAGGAATTACATAAATCCGAAATCCTTCCAGTCCGGTACGTACGGCGCCCGACTCATCCGTATGCCGAATAGTCAGAGAAAATACCGAAATACCAATCACAAGAAGCAAAAGCAGCGGCATAATAATCTTTGACGACGCTTCAATTCCCTTATTCACCCCACGAAATACAATAAACGCTACGGCAAATAAAAATACACATAATAATATCATAGGCTCTACATCTGCCGTAATAAATCCGGTAAAATATCCGTCCTCAGCTGCCTGCTTTCCTTCTCCTGTCAAAAAGGCAATCAAATACTTTACTACCCAGCCGCCTATCACACAGTAATAAGGCATAATAATCACCGGAACAAGACATGCTATGATTCCAAGCGGTTTCCATTTTGCATGAATTTTTCCATATGCTGTCAGTGGGCTTTGCTTTGTCTTCCTGCCAATTGCAACTTCCGTTGTCAGCAAGGTAAATCCAAAGGTGAGCGCCAGTATTAAATATAACACTAAAAACAATCCGCCGCCGTCTTTTGCGGCCAGATACGGAAACCTCCAGATATTTCCAAGACCTACCGCACTGCCGGCTGCCGCCAGCACAAAGCCGATCGATCCTGAAAACGAATTTCTTTTTTTCTCCTGTTTCATACCAAACTCCTTTTTATTTATCTTATTTTTCAATGATAACAGATGATTCTAATCTACTTTAATTTCACCTGCTAATATACGCTGATAGTCTTTATAGTTCTTTTCTAACAGCGTTGGCGTATCAAGCTCATATGGGCATTTGCCCTTACATTGTCCACAGTGCAGACAGTCTTCAATTTTTTTCATCATCTCCTGCGCCTGCGCTGTCAGCTGCGCTTTTGACGGTGAACGGCGGATCAGCAGCGACATTCTTGCACATGTATTTATTTCGATGCCAACAGGGCAAGGCATACAGTATCCGCATCCCCTGCAAAACTCCCCGCTTAATTCCTTTCTGTCATGAGAAACCAGCTGTTCAAGCTCCTCTGTCAGAACCGGCGGATGTTCTATATAAGTAATAAATTCATCTAATTCCGACTCTTTTTGCACTCCCCAAATCGGCAGTACATTCTCATACTGTGCCAAAAATGCATACGCCGCCGCAGAATTTGTAATCAAGCCGCCGGACAACGCTTTCATCGCAACAAATCCCATATCCGCCTGTTTACATGCTTCCACCAAATCCAGCTCTTGCTGCCCGCTTAAATAACTGAACGGAAACTGCAGCGTTTCATATAAGCCAGACGCAATGGCTTCCTGTGCAACTGCCAGTCTGTGATTCGTAATTCCAATATGACGTATTTTGCCCTGTGCTTTTGCCTCCAGCATCGCTTCATATAAGCCGCTGCCATCTCCCGGCTTTGGACAAAACGACGGGTTATGGAACTGATAGATATCGATATAATCGGTTCGCAGATTACGTAAAGACGTCTCCAAATCTTTCCAAAATGTCTCCACATCCGCTGCCCCTGTTTTGGTTGCTATATATACATGCTCCCTCATACCGTCAAACGCTTCGCCCAGCTTTTCCTCGCTGTCTGTATACCACCTGGCTGTATCAAAATAAGTAATCCCTGCATCATATGCCTTACGCACTAAATAAACGGCATCCTCTTTTGGAATACGCTGAATCGGCAAGGCGCCAAATCCGTTTTTATTGACCATAATGCCTGTTTTGCCCAGAGTAACTTTTTGCATCCGTTTTTCCTCCTTCTTTGTCTTTTTGTTAACATTTTCTATTATAACTTCTTTTTTATCAAGATGTAAAGCCGAAATTCAAGGAATCCCCAAAAACATAACACCTAAGGCTTAGCAAATATTTTCCAAACAAAAAATCTGCGTCCGGCCGGAGCGGTCTTCCTTCTGGCTGCTCCCTGCCGACACAGATCTTTTTACTGTCTGCTACGCTTCTTTTATCTCTTCTACTATAATAGAAATATCTATTCCCATAATTTTTTTATCTGCAGAAAATTTTGTAAAATCCTCACTTTCTGCTGTAAGTTGTTCGGTCATCGTATTTCCATCAGATTCTACGGTAATGACTGCCGTTTTTTCTTTTAAAACAGCTTTATATGTGCCGGAAAACTCCTCCGGCATCATTGTCGTTTCATTTATCTTCGATCCTGACGCTGTGCCGTCGTTATGGAAACTAATATTTAACACCTCGATGTTTCCAGCCGGTGTATCTGCAGTCCCTTTATAAGTTTTCCCGGCTAATAAAGCGGAAATATCCTGTGCTTCCAAATTCGAATCCGAATCAGGCTCCGTCTGCTCTTTTACCGTAATCTTACATTTTAGCGTCTTTTTGTTTACAACCGCTTTAATCGTTGCTTTTCCTGCCGATTTTGCTGTTACCACCCCTTTGGATGATACCGCTGCAACTGCCTTTTTTGAACTTGACCATTGAATGGCGGTTCCCTTTTTGATATTTTGCACCTTTAATGTCATTTTCTTGCCAACTGTCATAGCAGCTGAGGATTTGTTAAGCTTTGGCGCAGCCGCCTGCGCTGTCAGCGGAGCGGATGCCAATGGTGCGGCAATCATTGCGGCTGCTAGACATCCACATGTAATTTTCCTGAACCTTTTCATGTTGGTTTCCCTCCTGAAATCAATGTCATTTGCAACAGTTTCAACAATCTGAACTGTTACACACCCGTTACACTTCTTATATTTTGTAACATATTTATCATAGCACAAGTCAGAGGAAAATGTTACCATACAATTTTTCTAAAATATACTGAAATACAGACATCTTATTTAATCTGTTGGCATTTTAAAACATATGAGGATCATTGTGGCCATGGTTTCATAGGAATTATATGGTTATCATTGCGACCTATATATTTCATAAAAAGATTATTCGAACAGTTGACAATTGAATGCAGGCATCCATCTTTGCATCTACACGATATTCTTTTTTTCTTTTCATTACCCACCTTCTCCTTTTAATATTTCATACAACCGCAGATTTTGATTCTTAAATAATTTAATAAAATAGTTGTTATGGTGTATTAAATCTTCCAGATTCCCATCTGCGACAATTTTCCCTTCATCCATAACAATACACCGCTGTGCAAACACAGCAGCAGAAAATTGATGCGATACCATTATTATTGTTTTATTCTTCCCAAATTCTTTGAATGACTCATAAATCACTGTCTCAGAATCCGGATCTAATGCAGAAGTTACCTCATCTAAAATAATGATTGGCATAAATGTCAAAAAAAGTCTTGCTAAAATTAACCTTTGTTTTTGGCCTCCGGACAGCCGGATGCCGCTTTCACCTATTACCGTCTCAAATTGTTCCGGGAGAGCCTGGATATCATCATATATATTTGCCATTTTGCAGGCCTTTATGATATCCGCCTCGGTTGCACTGCAATTCGCCAGCAATAAATTTCTTTTGATTGTCATATCAAATAGCGTACTATCCTGCATAACAGCGCCTATCTTTCCTGACATATATTCTTCACCTAAAGACTCTATATTGTATCCCCCGATGCAAATACTCCCTTCAGATACAGAATAAATTCCCAAAATCAGCTTTAACAGTGTTGTTTTACCGCATCCGCTTTTCCCTACAATTAATATTTTTTCTCTTTCTGAAACATTTAAATTTATCTGATTCAGAATTCTTTGATTTCTTTGCGCATATTGAAACGTCACGTCATGGAATGTAACATCTGTTTTGATAAGCTGTACCGCATTCTCACGCTCTTTTTTTAAGTCAAATATTTCCAGTACTTTAAGCAGTGACGGCAAATTATTCAAAAATGTATAATTGTTCTTATTTACAGCATTTATCTTTTCATAAAACAATTCATAATAACCGGCGAACATTAACAAATCCCCCACCGTCATACCGCCGTCAAAAATAATCAAACCGCCTATAAAATATATAAAAATTTTTGTAGACGCGATTTTACTGAAAAAATCAACAGATTCCTGTGCTACTTCACAATATCCGCTCATAATATCAAATCTGGCAATTTTGTGCCGTAAATCAACAAATTTCATTAAAAACCGTTTTTCCAGGGCTAATGCTTTTACCTCTTTCCATGCCCGTAGACTTTCATAAACTAAATTTTCATATAATCCATAAAACTTTCTTCTTTTCAGTTGTCTTCCATAATTAAATTTTCCCAAAACACCACTTACTATATAAGGAACAGGAATAAAAAGGCAAAGAATTAAAGTCATCTTAAAATTTATTCTTATCATCAGAAAAAACAGAGAAACAATATATACCACATCGATCAAATAATTTATAATCTGTTCTTTCCAAAATGTTTCAAACATTGCTATATCCTGATTTATAATCTCTTCCATGTCGCCCGCCAGATATTCTTCCTGTTTATTTGCAGGCATATGTAAAAAATTACTCAATATTTCTTTTTTTATATGATAAATTAATCCATTAAAAAAGGTAAACTTTACATGGTTATTGATCGTACAAAAAAGGACAAAGAAGATACATACACCAATTTTTCCGAAACACACAACAATAAAACTGTTCCAATCTTTTCCTATGAGAACATTATCTATAAAGACCTTATAAAAGTATGGATCTATCATCTGCAATGTTAAAATAAGCCCCTCTAGGAAAAAAACAACCAACAGTAATTTAAAATGAGATTTTACGATCTCTTTATGCCTTTCTATTATCGTCTTTTTTTTATTGATTGTACCAAATAATGATGCCATACATCCCTCTTTTTTCTGTTACAGCTGAAACAAATCTTGAAATAATTTATTAGATTGATATAATTGTTCCGGTGTACCGCAAGCTTCTATACATCCATGGTTAAGCACTAATACCCTATCTGCCTGCATAGCAGATGCCAAACGATGGGTAACGATAATGGATGTCTTATTTTTACTGATTTTTTGCCATGCCCTATGGATAAGTTCTTCTGTATCAGAATCCAGAGCAGAGGTTACTTCATCAAATATAACGATTGCAGGATTTCGTAAAATCACACGTGCTATCGCAAGCCTTTGCTTTTGTCCTCCCGATAATTGTACTTCATTTGGAGCCAGTATTGTATTTAAACCATCCGGCAGTGAATCAATCAATTGGTCAATACATGCATATTCACAAGCCCGCATAATCTCAGCATCATGATAAGAAGAATCACCCAGAGTCAGATTATAGCGGATCGTACCTTCAAATAAAAATACATCCTGCTGCACATAACCGATTTGTTTACGTACAGACTTATACGAACAGTTCATGATGTTTTGTCCATCTATCCAGATTTCCCCCTGTTTGGGTTCATACATTTGAATTAATAACTTTACAAATGTACTTTTCCCAGAACCACTTTTTCCGACCACTGCAATTTGTTCTCCCGGATGTATGCAAAAGTTAAAATCTTTGAACACATCCCTGTCCGACGTATATCCAAAAGCAAGGTGTTTTATTACAATTTCTCCTTTTGCACAAATAAATTTTTCTTTTCCTGAGTTATTTTCCTGTTCCAGGTTTATGTAATCTGCCACATTTGTCAAACTTATCTGCCGGGATTTCAGTAAAATGTAAAATTCACATAGCTTCGTCAACTGCTTTTGAGAAAATACAGCTAAAGAAACCATAGATATAAAAGCGCCTATAGAGATCAGGTTATAATAAACTAAATATGCGCCCACTGCATAAAAACACAGATCAGAAACCAATACAATCATTTTTCCAATACATTGAACATAATTATTTACCTGCATCAATTTTTTTAAATGAATCAGTATTTCACCATAATATTGTGAAAATAAATTCAATACATTGTTCTGCGCATTTAAAAACCTTATATCTCTGGCCCCTCTTACGATCTCTAGAATCCAGCTGTTTAATTCCCCCTGTCTTGCCCTTAAAGATGCCGAACTTTTTTTCGCTGTATTCCCAAGCTTTAATGTCAGGTACGAGCTAAGTGGAATTTGAATCAGCATTGCAACAGCGAGATATTTATCAATAGAAAAAGAAACAACGATTGTCACCAACAATGCAGCTGCCGTACTAATCGTCTCAAAAATATTATCCGTAATCACATTCATATACTCAGGAGTATCTAAATTAACACTTCTTAGTACATCTCCCGATTTCATATGATCCAAAAACCGTGCTTTTGCATGATAAATACTTTTCATAATCCCAACTCTTAAATCCAGCACAAATCTCAGCTGTGTATTCCAGAATGCGCCAGTTTCAATGATACTGGAAAAAATATAAGCAAATACTAAAATAAATGTAACAAATACCAGCTGAAAAAAAGCTTCCATATTTCTATAATAAATAATTTCATCAACAATCAAACCATACATAATGCTAAACGACATATCTATAAGAACTTTCATCAGCATAGCAATCATTAAGATTACAAATCTGCATCTATATGGTTTTGTATAGTTTTTTATCAGACGATAGATCTGCTCATTATGCCATTTCATTTTTATTCCTCATAGCTGCATTCAAAAATTAATCAAACGATAAATACTGTCCTATCCGATGCCATAAGGGCACCTTTTCTGTTGGAATTAAAACCCGCAGTTTTTTTGATCTGTTCTCCAAAATTTGTTGATAAGACAACGGTTCATTAAGCGGAATCTCTATCAGACAAGTTTGAAGTTCACCACATTCCGCCCATTGGGCCATATATCTTGTATCATCATCTTCAAAGCGCCACAAAACATCTGCCTCTTTTAATTTGTAATCATCATTGATAACGTTTGTACGAACTTCTATCTCAGCTATCATTTTTTTCGAATCCACAGAAACGATATGAGCTTTTTCTTCAACATATTCAAATACATAATTGTGAGTAAATACAGAATAGATCATCCAGCCTAATAATATATATACAGCTCCAATCATCCAAAAAGAATCATAGGCGGCCCATTTCATATATCTATTTATTTTTCTTATTTTTTTCTTTATAAATGATTGATTCATAATAAGTACATTATATAATTGCTTATAAAATCCTCCAAATTGATTTTTTTCAATAACAGGTCAGGAAGCTTTGCTAAAACAGGGTTTTGGTGCTTTTGATAAAACAATTCACAAGAACCAGTTAATGCCTGAGCATAATCTTCTACGCAGATCTATTAAAAGACACATGCAAATCTTTCCATTTTGACATATTATACGCTTACAATAATCATTTGTCAATATATTATTACATATTTAATTCAATGACTCTTTTTACAAAACAAAAACACTTATTTGACCGTTCCTTTCCTTCGAAAAATACTTGAACCAATCATCAAAGAAAAACAATCTTGAAAGCTCTCAGAAAACATGATATACTCTTTCGAACAAAAACAGCCTGTCTTGCATCATTTTGATGTTACTGAGAATATACCGCCTATGTATTATAATAAAGAAAGGATACCTTATGATTTTCTGCATCGAAGACGATTCTTCCATACGTGATTTAATGATCTATACGCTAAATTCCGCAGGATTCCGGGCAGAAGGATTCACTGACAGCTTTGGCCTGTTTCAAAAGCTCCAGACTGAACAGCCGCAATTAATCCTGCTCGATTTAATGCTGCCCGGCGAAGACGGCATTTCGATATTAAAAAAATTAAAATCAGATATTACAACCAAAGAGATTCCTGTTATTATTGCCTCTGCCAAGGGGACTGAATATGATAAAGTGATGGGACTGGATCTTGGCGCAGATGATTATCTTGCCAAGCCTTTTGGGATGATGGAAATGCTCTCCAGAGTAAAAGCTGTCCTGCGGCGTACGATACCGAAACAGTCTTACGATTTGCTGCGCATAGGAAATCTGGAGCTGAATGCCCGCGAACACACAGTATCTCTTGAACATTCAAATCTTAATGAATCAAATAAAATGCAGATAGAATTAACACTCAAAGAATTCGAACTGCTGCGCCTGTTTATGGAACATCCGGGTATCGTATTTACCCGGGATATCCTGCTTCATAAAATCTGGGACTCCGATTTTCTGGGCGGTACAAGAACCGTGGACGTCCATGTCGGTACACTGCGGACCAAACTTGGAATATATGGCCGCCTCATCAAAACGGTTCGCGGAGTCGGATACAAAATGGAGGACAAGCTATGACCAAAAAAATATTCCGTTCCATCTGTCTCGTTGCCCTGCTTGTATTTATTTCTTCCATCGTGCTGATTATGAGCGTATTATATAATTATTTTTCGGATATACAGTTCAAACAGCTAAAAATCCAGACAAACCTCATATCCCAGAGCGTGACACACGAAGGCATCCGTTATTTCGATGGGTTAGATTTTGATTCCTACCGGGTTACATGGATTCGCCATGACGGAGAAGTGCTTTACGACAGCAGCTTAAATACGTCTTCTTCTTTTGCGCATATGGAAAACCATTTGGAACGCGCCGAAATCCGTCAGGCGCTTGCCGATGGATTTGGACAAAGCGACCGCTACTCTGCAACGCTGATGGAACGGTCATTTTACTGCGCAAAGCGTCTGGATGATGGTTCTGTTTTACGTCTTAGCGCCACACACGGTACGATACTTATTTTGCTGCTCGGAATGTCCCAGCCAATTTTTCTTGTATTTGCAATCGCCATTGTTCTGTCCGTCATACTTGCTGCACGTCTTTCCAACAATATTGTAAAACCATTCAATGCATTGGATTTGGAAAATCCTTTGGAAACGGCTCCTTATGAAGAACTGTCTCCGCTTCTTTTACGTATCAGCAGTCAGCAAAACCAGCTAAAGCTAAAAGAAACACAGCTCAGGCAAAAACAGGAAGAACTCTATGCCATTATATCCAATATGAAAGAAGGCATGATATTATTATCCTCAGACGGCGCCATTCTCAGTATAAACCGCGCAGCTGTCTCCTTCTTAAATACTGAAACAACTATGAAAAAAGACCTTTCCGAAAAATACTGCATCGGAAAAAAACTCTCTGACATAAGCTGCTGCCAGACACTTTTACATGCCGCAGACAATGTTCTTTGCAAAAATCCGCAAGAACTGACAACCCCTTTGCGAGCAAGCCATTATCAGATCACTGCCAGCCCTGTCTTTGCAGATACAACCGTCTATGGCGCAGCTTTACTTTTATTAGATATTACAGAGAAAGAAAAAGCGGAACAGATGCGGCGTGAATTTACCGCAAATGTCTCTCACGAACTGAAAACGCCGCTGCATTCGATATCCGGATATGCTGAGCTGCTGAAAAACGATATGGTAAAAAAAGAAGATATCTGTCCATTTGCAGATAAAATATACACAGAAGCACAGCGAATGGCAAAGCTTGTCGAGGACATTATGAATCTCTCCCATCTGGATGAGGGAGCCGCCGATATGCATCTGGAACCTCAGGATCTGTATGAAACCGCTTCGTCTGCCATCCGCAGCCTTTCCCGGGAAGCTGCTGACGCTGATGTTACGGTAACGCTGTCCGGCCAGCCTGCCATCGTCAACGGCATCCCGCAGCTGCTTTTTGGAATTGTTTTTAACCTTTGTGACAATGCCATAAAATATAACAAAAAAGGAGGATCTGTTTTTATCTCAATCCTCTCAGACGCGGAAACCGTATCTTTAACTGTCCGCGATACCGGCATTGGCATTCCGCCAGAACATCAGGAACACATATTTGAGCGGTTTTACCGCGTAGATAAAAGTCACTCCAAACAATTAGGCGGGACCGGACTTGGCCTTTCCATTGTAAAACATTCTGCCAAAATACATCATGCAGACATTATACTGCAAAGTGTACCTGAAAACGGAACCGCAATCATTGTAACATTTCCAAAGCATTTTTCAAACACGCTCTAAAACATACGGTATCTTTCAGCCGATGCTGCATAAACTAATACTAATGAAAAAGGAGAACGATCAGATTTATGGCTATCGGTTATTTAACCATCCAGGCAAGAACTGCCCATGATGCTGTCCCGTTAAGCGGTGTACAGATTACTGTTTCCGACAATCAGGGAAATACTCTTTATCAGCTGACGACCGATGAAAACGGAGAAACACAGGAGGTTCCTCTCGAGACACTGGACCGGAGTTTTTCACAAAACGCAAATTTTACAGGCACACCTTTTATCAGCTACAATGTGCTGGCACAGGCTAACGGTTTTAACTCTTTCTATGTTTCAGAAATACCGATATACGAAGGTGAAAATGCGATTCTGCCGCTTGCATTAGTCCCTATGCAGGAAGCGCAGCGTACGCCTGCACAGACAGATATTTCCATCGGCAAACCAGCCGTATCCATGCACGAAATGCGTGGTCAGGAAGGCCCGGACTCCATCCCGTACGTTTTGCGCCAGGTCGTGATTCCTGATCCAATTACCGTACATTTAGGAATGCCGGACGCTACCGCCCGCAATATACAGCTGTCTTTTCAGGATTACATCAAGCATTCAGCCAGCAGTGAAATCTATCCAACATGGCCTACTACATCACTGACTGCCAACATTTATGCAATTATTACATTTGCATTAAATCGTATTTACACAGAATGGTACAGGGGACGCGGATATCCGTTTGATATTACAAACAGTACCGCTTACGATCAGGCTTTTGTATACGGAGGGCCTGTATATGAATCGATCAGTAAGATTGTAGATGAGATTTTTAACGAATATGTGCGGCGCAAAGGGCAGAACGCTCCTTATTTTACGTCTTTTTGCAACGGAACTACAGTGACCTGCGACGGACTGTCCCAGTGGGGAACCGTGACGCTTGCAGAGCGCGGACTTACCCCTCTGCAAATACTGCGGTCTTACTACCCAAAAGATATTGAAATCGCAGAGACAAATGCAATAACCGGAGCGATCTCCTCCTACCCCGGAACCCCTCTGCAAACCGGCAGTACCGGACTGGACGTGCAGACCATACAGACATACTTAAACAGAATCCGGCGCAATTATCCTGCCATTCCTGCCATTACAGATCCCACTGGAGATTTCCAAAACAGTACGAAATCCGCCGTTACCAAATTCCAGCGTATTTTTAACCTCACGCCTGACGGTATTGTCGGAAAAGGAACCTGGTATAAAATTTCCAGCGTATATACGGCAGTCGCCAGATTAGCGGAATTAGACAGCGAAGGCAATACGCTTGGGATCGGTACGATACCGCCGTCGTCCGTACTGCGTCAGGGTTCCAGCGGGCAGGATGTCATCACGCTTCAATACCTGCTGAATGTCATTGCCGAATACTATCCGGATATTCCCCGCCCGGATCAGGACGGCGTTTTCGGCAGCGGCACCAGACAGTCCGTCGTAGCGTTCCAGCGGATCATGCGTCTGGACCCGGACGGCATTGTTGGAAAGAACTCCTGGGAATCCCTTTATCATACTTACCACGGTATCCAGCAAAATATTCCGAACCATACTCCGGACTCCGGCACGATACGCTATGTCGTACAGCCAGGCGACAGCTTATGGCTCATTGCACAAAAATACAATACAACCGTAGATGCTATCAAGCAGCTGAACGGACTGTCAAGTGACCTGCTAAGCATTGGACAGGTGTTAAAAATCCCTGCTCCGCAAAGCACTTCCGTAATACAATACACAGTAAAACCTGGGGACAGCCTATGGCTCATCGCACAAAAATACAATACAACCGTAGATGCTATCAAGCAGCTGAACGGGCTTACCGGCAATCTGTTAACAGTCGGACAGATTTTGAAAATACCGTCCTCCCAATCCGTCTCTTACACAGAATACACCGTAAGGCCAGGCGATTCTCTCTGGCTCATTGCACAAAAATACAATACGACCGTAAATGCAATTAAAAGTATGAACGGATTATCCAGTGATATGTTAAGCATTGGGCAAGTACTAAAAATCCCGTTATCCTGATAACAATTTCTTCCTGATGCAGGCAAAGAATCCGGCGCTACAAAAAGCTTCAGACCATGTGCCGGATTCTTTTATTCCTGTTTTCAAATTCTGATTCTCAGACTGATTCCAGCCCTTCAAAACTCTCTGCAAGCGTCATCTTCTAAACTGTTCAAATCAGCCCCCATTTACTGAGCGCATAAGCGATCCCATCCTCATCGATCCCTTTTGTAACAAAATCGGCCCTGCTTTTGAGTCCTTCCACGGCATTGCCCATTGCTATCCCGACTGCCGCATATTCGAGCATATCAAAATCATTTGGCCCGTCTCCGAACGCAATCGTATCCTCCTGCGCAATACCCGCATAAGCAAGATATTTCTGCATGCCATGCGCCTTATTGATCCCTTTGCACGTAATTTCTCCGGAATCATTCATTTCCGCTTCAAAACTGGATTCTGTCACATCACAAATCTCCGACAGCCGCTCCCGAATCGTCTGCACAGGCATTTGTGATTCATAATATACGAGCTTTTCAATGTCCTCACATTGCTCCATATGATCTGTAAGCTCAATATGCTGCCAGATCTGGTCAATCATTTCCTCATCACCCAGGTTTTTGAATCTGGCTATCTGACGCTTCTTATGGTTCATGGACGTAATCATACGATTGCCCGCCTGCGCTGAATAGCAGGCATTTGCTTCGTCCAGCAGGGAAGTTACTTCACAGATCTCTTTCCTTGACATGAAATGCCTGTAAATAACTGCTCCGCCGCACTCTACATAAGCCCCTGTAGCAGCTACAATCCCATCAAAACCAAGTTCCAGCAGCCATGGATAAATCTGTATTCTGGAACGGCCGCTGCAAACTATAATCTGATGCCCGTTCTGCTGTACTCTTTTTAAGGCCGCCGCTGCAGATTCAGGCATTTTTCCCTGAAAATTAACCAATGTTCCGTCTACGTCAAAAAACAAAGCTTTGCTCATATTTTTCCTCATTTCCATCCGATTTTAACATACAAAGCTGCCGCATTGGAGAATCTTTGTCGTATGATTCATCCAAATGCGGCAGACTGTGATTTTTGTAATTACATTTTTTACGTCGCCATCCGGCAATTCACTTTTTTACAGATTTTCCTGGAAAAATTTTTCCATTTCTGCTGCTGCAGCTTCTTCGTCATCACCTTCTACGGAAACTGTAATTTCCGTTCCTTTTTTAATACCCATGCTCATAATTGCCATCAGCTTTGTAGCTTCTGCATTTTTTCCGCCTGCGCTGATTGTAATCTTAGATGCATATTTCTTCGCTTCTTTTACGAGTATTCCTGCAGGTCTTGCATGTACGCCCTGTTCATCTGTAATGACATAGTTAAATGATTTCATAATTTTTGTCCTCCTTGTTTTTTAACATAAAAATAACTGCATTATACTCATTCAAAAACCACCACATGATCTATTGTTATCATCTATTGTTTTACCGTGAGTACAATCCAGTTTTGCCTACTTAAAGTTACAACCTGGCATGTGCTTGCATTACTTGTTATAAATTTTACTATAAAATATTTTTACTGTCTATCCCAAATTTTCATTTTATATAAATTGTCCAATTTTACCTACAACATTTTATGCAAATCCTACATATTCTTACAATAACAGTTCGATCATATGTTGCATAATGGCCTCTCAAACGTCAGATGACAGGGAGCTGCACTGACTTCTTGTCATCCGACTGGTAATCCAATGTTATTTACCTAACGGATTCCCGAACGGCTCTGCACCTGGCGGAATGGTTTTGCTGTGATAAGTTTAAGTAAATGACATTGCTGATTACGAAAGCACTACATGAAAATGTGAACACTTTCGTAACCAGCTGAGAGAGGGCGTTTGTCTGGTCTGCCTGTGGCTTTGGAAGAATGCTTAGAATCACTTAGTATTCTGCTAAATAATCAGGGGCGAAGCCAAGCAGCGCCTTTAGCTGCTGGCGTTTAGCCAGGGCGAAGTAGGCGCTGCGACCGTCCGGTTGCCATAGTTTAGATGCAGAATACTTAGTAATTCTTAGTATTCTGGAACGGACACAGGCAGACCAGACAAACGCCCTCTCTCTGCGTCCGGGAATCCATAATATTTAAAACATACCACAAACTATTACATCATCAAAATTCAGCAGCAAATTTCAGCATTTCGTTGACGCCATCAGCATCATATCACCTTTCAGGCAAAATGTTCCATAGGAAGAAGGCAGTATAAAATGATCTCCCTTCTTAATCGGCTGGTCGTCAATCCAACCGCTGCCTTCCAATACTGATACAGCCAAAAATGGATACGCCTGTTCCAGCTCTGCTTCTCCTTTGATCTCTATTTTAAATATTGTAAAATATGCACAGTCTAACAGCTGATGCATCTGATTTTTCGGCAACGCACCCGCAGAAACGATGCACTGATCCGTCTCCTTTGCAGGAACCTGAATCACATCCATGCTTTTGCCAAGATGCAGCTCCCTTGGCTTTCCATTGCTGAGTCTTCCATAATCGTAAAGACGGTAGGTAACATCGCTGTTTTGCTGTGTCTCAAAAATCAGACAGCCGCCTTTGATTGCATGGACGGTTCCCGGTTCAATCGGAATAAAGTCTCCCTTTTCAACCGGAACTTCGCGAAGCAGCTCACTCCACTTATCCTCTTCGATCATTTGCGCCAGCTGTTCCTTTGTCTTTGCATGATGTCCGATAATCAAAGAAGCAGGCTTTTCACAATCCAGAATATACCAGCATTCTGTCTTTCCATATGCACCGTTTTCATGCTCCTTCGCATAATTATCATCCGGATGCACCTGAATGCTCAAATCCTCTCTGGCGTCAATGATCTTTGCCAGAAGCGGAAACTCTCCTGTTCCATCACTTCCAAACAGCTGTGGATGCGCTTTCCATACTTCCGATAAATGCATCCCTGCATACGTTCCGTTTTTGATCTTCCCATCTCCGTTTGGGTGAGCAGAAATTCCCCAGCATTCTCCCGTCCGCTCTCCTGCAGACGGATAATGAAACTCTCTCTTTAAGCGATCTCCGCCCCAGATATTTTCTGTACATACCGGTTCTAAAAACAAGATTTCCTTCCTGTTTGCCTCAATTCCAATGGCTGTTCCAACTAAACTTGCCGCGCCGATAATACCTGCGTCATTGCCATTTTGCGCTGTTACCACCTCTGGCACATAGGAAACGGATGCCCCAAAACATTTTTCTTTCAAATAACGATTTAACGGCGCTGTCAGTTTTTCTCCCTGCGCACAAATGCCGCCGCCAAGCACTATGATATCCGGCCGGAAAATATTTGCAAGATCTGTAATACCATCCGCCAAATACTGAATATACTGCTCGACAAGCGCCTGTCCACATGTGTCGCCTGCCTGCGCTGCATCAAACGGCATTTTGGCATTCATCTGTTCCAAATCATGCTCACACAGCTTCCAGAGTATGGAATTTGGAAAGCGCTGCGCCATATTTTTCGCATCCTCAATCAAAGCGGTTGCTGACGCATATGCCTCCAGGCAGTCGTCCCTGCCGCATGTACATCTTCTTCCTTTGGACGCAATTCTTATATGGCCCAGCTCGGCGCCGCCCGAGTGTCCGCCTTCAAAAATGCTTCCGTTTATCACGACTCCGCCGCCAACACCCGTACCAAGCGTCAGAAACACCGCGTTTCTGCATCCTGCCGCCGCACCTTTGACGGTTTCTCCAAGCGCCGCGCAGTTGGCATCATTATTGACATAGATCGGTACCGAAAGGTATTTTCCAAGCTCTGCTGCCAGCGGTACGTTATCCCAGCGAATATTATTAGAATACAGCACGACGCCATTGGTACTGTCAATCGTTCCGGGACTGCCAACACCGATCCCCAGGCAATCTCCAGCCTGGTAACCGTTTTCCTCTAAGAGCTGCACCGCCGCCTGCCCCATATCCGCAATTACCTGTGCAAATGGACGATCTGCACGCGTTGGAATTGCAGTCTGTGCAAGGATCTCATACTCTGGATTCAAAACGCCGATTTTAATTCCGGTCCCGCCAAGATCAATTCCTATCATTACTTTTTTATTCTTCTCAGACATTTAAATACTGCTCCTTTTTCATTACTGTTCACACGCAATGTCATTTACTCAAGCTTTGGCACTCACTATAAGGAACTGTCCCGAAATAACTTACCGACAGTCCGCAGGATTTTTCTTCGAGAATGTCACTTAAAAAGCAGGCCCACAGCGGGCTATGTAACTCATTTTCAAGTGACGCTCCTGGAGAAAAAGACAAGGGATATGGTAAGATATTTCGGGACAGTTCCTTGCAGAATCCGGCACAATGCCTGCAGCGAAGCGCCGGATTCTTTGGTTAATCTATGGTATCTTTCAGTCCATATACTTCCACTTCATAAATACGAGCCGCACTGTCGCTGCCCTGAGTTGGTTTATTCACAACCAGTTTCACAAACTGTGCATTGACCGGAGCAAATGCATCATGCGTCTCCCCTGCCGTATTTTTCGTAACACTTCGTACTTCTTCAAACGCTGCGCCATCCTCGCTCGTATAAATCGCATAAGATTTCGTGTTCATATCCGTACTTTCTCCGCCGGCCTGCGCATGGTAAACATCTACCGCGCTGACTGCCTGTACAGAGCCCAGATCTATCGTAATCTCATGAGGCGCACTGCCAGTTGCACACCATTTCTTTGTCTTATCACCATCTACTGCAAATTCCGGCGCTTCATTTTCATTGACAAAAGTATCTGCTTCCGTTGCTGCTCCCTGTGATAACAGCTGCAGGCCATCGGCCGCTTTATTTGTAATCACAATATAATTTTCCACCGAAGCGTCTGCACTGCCGGAGCTGTTATCTGCTTTCAGCGCAACCGGATAAACGCCTTCTTCCGCATAGGATACGGTGACGGTATCGCCTTCTGCGCTTTCCGTATCTGCACCTTTCAGTGTCCAGGTAACTTTTTCCGTATTCGGTGAACAAAGACTCGTAAACGTAATCTTATCACCTGGTTTTGCCAGTGTCAAGTCAGCCGTAAATGCAGCCTTTGGCAGACTGTTATCCGGCCAGTCCATCGTTATTTCGCTTCCTGTGCCTTCTTCCAGCAACGCATTTACCGGCACAACACGGAACGTGGATTTATTTGTTTCATCCGTACGCGGCAGCGTATTAATATAGAAGCTTTCCGTATTCGATACGCCGAGCAGTGATTTTGTCTGATCCTGATTGATGCGGTATACTTCATAATAATCTGCCGGCACGTCAGATTTCCAGGACAGACGCACGCCTGCATACATCGCGTCTTCATCAAATTCGCTGTCCAATACCTGCACATCGCTGACCGATGCTTTTTCTTCAGTATTCGGCTCTGCCATTGTAATATTTCCAAAACGCAGCTGTAAGCCGCTGACGTCTGCAGCAGATGTCAGGCGATAGGAAATCGTACGGATTGTTTTGCCTGCCAGCTGCGATGTGTCGTAAGAAACAACGGTCCATTCTTCTCCAACTTTTTTGTCTCCTTCTAATACAAGTTCTGTACCATCATCCAGCGTCAGCACAGCATCCAGCGCAATTTCCGCCCCCTTTGTCTTTGCAGCCGTCGTAAAGATCATCTGCTCACAGGCCGGAAGCTTTGCACTGTACAGCTTCATAACCGAAGGCACGTCTTTTTTCATCGTACCGCGGACAATCAGACTGTTGCCGCCATAATAAGCGTCTCCTACATCCAGGTCTGCCATAAGCTTGTTGCCGTCTCCGTTTTCAAAAATATAACGGTACGTCGGCATTACATTCGAAATGCTGCGGTTATTCCAGTCAAGCATACTGATCTGCTCTCCGTTTTTATAAAATCCATAACCGTTTCCTGTTGAAAAATTGGTTACAAACGGCAGCTTTGTAATCGCTGTACGCTCTGTCACATAAGTAGAAACGCCTTTCCATTTCGTTTCATCTGTCACTTTCACAGCTGCAGAAGGATCTCCTGCCGCATTGACCCACATCCGGTTTTCCTGCTTCCAAAAATCCTGTACCGTACCTGCTGAAAAATAGGCCCAGCTTGGACAATACAAGCCAAGAGACGTATAAGTGCCTCCCTGCGGATTTTCGAACAGGTTCCATTTGATCGGCGTATCATAACCGTTGCTTTGCACATCCACGCCCGCATACAGATCGTATGGGCTGATGCCCTGTTTTTCTGCCAGTTTTGCAGACGATTTCAGCAGCTCTTTCTTTGCGAGCTTATCTTCTGTCCACCAGAAGTTTAAGAACATTTCGTCCGCACCTTTGCTGTCGTTTCCTGTTACATATGCAGCGTTTTTCTTTGTCAGCGCATTTTGCCAGTCCATCTTGCCGTCTACCGTCATAGAATCATAGTACACCAGCTGTAAGTCCGGCGCTTTTTCTTTATAATAAGCAAGAAATCTCTGCATTTTATCCGCATGATCTTTCGTCAGCGGCTCCTCGTCCGTTCCTTCAGTCTCCTGATTCATAAACCATCCGTCAAATCCATAGGTCTGCGCCACTTCAATGAGCTTATCCGCAACCGGGAAGCTGCCGTCCTTTTCTGTCAGCAGGTCGTTCAGCCATTCCATTTTTCCGCCGTGTCCGGCCTGCGGCATAAATATCGTTCCAATGACGTTCACTCCATGTTTATGTCCGGCATCTACCACATCCGGACTCGGCGCCACAATCAGTCCTTCCCCTGAAGAACCGCCCCAGTATACAAGCGTATCTACATACTGCCAGTAAGAAAATGTATTGGCATTCATTTTATTCAGCCCGTGTGGAGCATTTCCGCTGGTGCTGCCATTCATAATACTAACTGCCATTACCTTTGTATCTTTATTCTGCGTCTCGTTCACCGTTTCCAGCTCATTGATTGGAACACGCTCCGCCAGCGGTACCGTACTGATATTGAAAATCAAATCTTCATCTTCTTCAGCCTTCCATTCCATCAGCTGCGCCGGGAACCAGTAGGACGACTCCGGCTGACGGTTCATGGTCAGCTCGGGATTGTCATTCTCTTCGGTCGGTGCGTATGCTGCAGTTGATTCCTGTTCAGCCCCTTCCTGGCCGGAAGTTTCAGAATCCGCACCTTCCGTATTCCCTTCTTCCTTGTCAGCCGCAGTAATTTCCCCTTTGACCTCTTCATTATCCGGTGATTTTGGCTTGTTTCCACATGCAGTAAGACCGGACATCATGGATACAGACAGCAATAAGCTGGCTAATATTTTTCCATGGCTTTTTCTTCTCATATGACTTTCCCTCCCAATTTTTTATTTCATTCGTCTCTCAAACGACACTGCGCCCGGCACAATTTATTTTCCTAAAAAACCTTTACCGTTACCACTTCCAAAGGCTTAAGCGTAACAGCAATCACGTTTTCGGATACTGACGCCGCAATTTCCGCTTCTTCCAGCAGATTGCAGATCTGCGCCTGTGCAAACGGTCTGCGCACCGTTAGTTTGGCTTTTGTATATGCATTTTCTGACTCATACATACGAATCACGATTCCGTTTCCGTCTTCCGCCCTCTTTATGGTTTCTATTATGACATTTGGACAGTCCACCGAAACAAGCGAGTATTCTTTTCCCGCCTCCGTATCCCTTTGTGCAAGCAGCGGCTGATTCAGCTTATAAGCTTCTTCGACTGTACCTGCCGCACGCCAGTTTTCTGCATGCGGATAAATGGCATACGTGAATATATGCTCTTCCTGGTCAGTTACCGGATTTGGCTCGATGCCTGATTTAATAAGCGTCAGCGCCATATTGGAATCTTTCACGGAATGTCCGTACTTGCAGTCATTTAACAATGACACGCCGTAATGGCCTTCGGAAAGATCCATCCATTTCTGTCCGCAGCTTTCAAACCTTGCGACATCCCAGCTCGTATTCTGGTGTGTTTTTCTTGTCAGATTGCCAAACTGTACGTCGAACGTCGCTTCATCCGTATGAACGGCAACCGGAAAATGCACTTTTAACAATGTCTGATGCTCTTTCCAGTCCACATGTGTGACAAATTCTATCCGGCGGCTCTTTGCATAAAACAGTATTTTCTGCTGAATCGTGGAATTCGACGCTTTTCTTGTAATTTCAAGCGCCGCACGCACCGGCCCGAGCTCTGTCCATTCCATACGTTCTACATTGTCTACATCCCAGAATTTTTCCGTATAGAAAATATCAATATCCCAGTTGTCAAAATAAATCGGCTTATCTTCATACATCCGCATCAGATTTGCCCGGGCGCCTTCCTGTATGACTTCCCGATCGTTTTCCTTATCATAAATACTCGTAAACATACCCTGTGCATCCAGGCGGATCTGATAAAACGGCGTTTCCAGCTCATAATCCCCATGCAGCGTAAACGGACTGCAGGTATCTGCAGCGCTTGCCGGTGCAAATGACTTATACCCTTTGGACGGCAGATTTTCCACATACGCAATGCTGCCGTCTGCGGTCTTTTGTATCGGATATACCGTTCCGTCACTGTCTGCAACTGCCTCCGCATCGAATGCGCCCAGATTTACCACATCATTTCTCGTTTTTCCGGTTGTATTGAAAATCGTTACCGCTTCTCCGCTGCCGGAAATTGCTTTGATCCGCTGTGCCCTCATTTCAGAAAGCTGAGCCGCCAGCTGTTCGTATTCCGCCTTTGTCACTTCATATACTTCTTCGATGGAAGATCCCGGCAGGATATCATGGAATTGGTTCAGCAGCACAAGTTTCCACATCTCATCCAGTTCTTTGACCGGATAATCCACAGTATCCGCTGCTAAAACACTGAGCAGCTCCAAATCCATCAGCCCCAGCTCTGATTTGCGGTTGGAGCGTTTATTTCTGGCCATTGACGTCAGCGTTCCACGATGATATTCAAAATACAGCTCACCTTCCCAGACCGGAAGACGCTTATTGCCTGCTACCCGTTCTTTTAACTCGTCAAAATACGTGCGGGCAAACTCCTGACGTACTTTCGGTATGCCTTTGACCCCTTTTTCCATACGGATGGAAGTCTCCAGCATTTCTCTTGTTGGGCCTCCGCCTCCATCTCCGTACCCATAGGACACAAGAATGTCATTGTTAATATTTTTATTCTGATAACGCATCCATCCGCCCATAATCGAATCCGGATGCAGCATTCCATTATATGTTGTAAAATAATCTTTGATCGGCTGATGTACGCCAAGCGTCGTAATTAAATGCGTCAGCACTTCCGTACCGTCAATCCCACGCCACATCATCGTATCATACGGCACTTTGTTAAACTGGTTCCATGCCAGCTTTGTCGTCATAAAATAGTCTATTCCGCACTTTTTCATAATCTGCGGAAGCGCTCCGGAATAACCAAATACATCCGGAAGCCATAAAATCCGGTTATCCACGCCAAACTCTTCCTTGAAAAAACGTTTGCCATGCATAAACTGACGGACTAAAGACTCTCCCGAGGTCAGGTTGCAATCTGCTTCTACCCACATGCCGCCTTCCGGTTCCCAACGGTTTTCCCTGATGCGCGCTTTGATTTTCTCGTACATTTCCGGATATCGTTCTTTAAAAAACGCATACAGCTGCGGCTGGCTGGACATAAACTTATAATTCGGGTATTCTTCCATCAGCTTTAATACGGTAGCAAAGCTGCGGCCGACCTTTTCTCTTGTCTGCGCTACCGTCCACCACCATGCTACATCGATATGCGTATGTCCGATACAAGTCGCAACAACATCCTGCCATCCGGCCATATCGGTATACAGCGCCTTGTCAATGTAATCGGACGCTTCCTGCAGCGTCGTATAAAACGCGTCTGAATACGGAGTGCGCAAATCCAGGAAATTAACAGCTGTATTTAATATTTCCTCAATATCTCTGCGGTTTTTATCATCCTCTTCCATTCTGGTAAACGCCTGCAGCGGCACCCAAAGATCATAATACAGCTTTTCGATGGCAGCATCCACTTCCTGCATTTCTACGATTAAATTAAACTCTGTATGCAGCGTTCCGGTATAAGCGATCAAAACCAGCTCCAGTTCTTCTCCTTCCACTGCCTGCGGGCGCAGAAAAACATCTCTGTGGTTCATATCAATGCCTTGCACGACTTCACCATTCACATACAGTAAAAACTGTGGATTTTTTGCATCGTCCCATTCATCAATCTGTGTGCACACGTGCATCCACATCCGTTTCCCATCCAGTTCCTTTGGAACCTTCCAGGAAGTCTGAAAACAATAATGACGGTCTTTTCCGTACCAGTGCATATGATCGCAGTCATAATCTTCCCAAGGCGTCTCATCTGCCTGTGCTTCTTCGGGACGAATATAAGTCCCTTCTTTGTATTTCCAATGATTTAGTGGAAATCTCTGCTTTACTTTCAGTTTTTTGAGTTCTTCACAAATGACATTTACCCTTTTGTCTAAAAAATGCATAAAAGCCTCCTGATTCCGCCCAATGTATGGGCATTCCTGTAATGCTGTCTGACTATAATATGTCTGACTGTAACGCTGTCTCACTGTATCATACCTTACTTACCCATACTGCGGAATGTCCTGCCAATACCTCCTTATGATCCTGGCGCTCAGGCGGATATTGATAAATACACGTCTGATATTTTTCTGGCAGTACATAAGGCTCACTGCGGTGGTTGACAATCACCATACCGTTTTCAAATACACCTGTTTCTATGCCTCGCACGCATATTCCGCTGACAGGTACGAGATATTTTCTCAAAATATCTTCTACGAGTGTTGTCTGGGACAAAGCAAACGGATACATCTCTTTATTTCCCTGTCCATAAGGAACATGGGGAATATTTTTAGACACATAAGACGCTCCGATTTGTATTCCAAACGCATATACCGTTCCCAGAAACGGTTTTCCTTCCGCAAGTATGTCTCCTGCATATTCTGCCACACAGCAGCCCGCACCGTCAATATAATCCGAGACAGATTTTCCGCCGTAGTATCTGCAAAATGAATCTCCTTGCGGGATGATCGTTTTTCCATATTGATATGGCATTTTTTCACACGCTTCGCCTGTAATGCCAAAACAGGACTGCGCCAACGCGTCGCCCGGGCCATGCAGGAGAATGCCCCCTGCCTGCACCCACTCTATAATTCTGGCTTCTGACTGCTCATGCTGCACAGCCTGATAGCAGTCATTTGCCGGTATAATTAAAATCCGATATTGATTTAATACATCCTGTTCAATCTGATGTGCGCTAATCACATCTGTCTGATACCCAAGATCACAGCAAAGCTGATACCACCCCAGCAGATCCAGCCGCCGTATCTTATTGCCGCCTGTTTCAAACGGTTCCAGCAGAGCCATCTCCGATGGAAACAGCAGGGCAACTTCCTTTTTCCGCGCTCCTTTCCGCAGCGGTATCACTTCCCCGCACCAACGGTTGCCAAGAGCCAGCGAATCTAAAAAATCCGGCTCCATCCGATTCAACACCCCGCCGTCGTCCAGTCCGTTGACGCCGTAGCAAGTGTAACCGTCGATGCCACATGCTGTCATCGTGCCGATCATTTCCGCCGGCGTCAGGAATGCATACAGATCGTTATATATAAATCTCCCCCAATAAATACCGCCAATCATTGGCTTTCCTTCGTTCATTACCCGCATCATGCTATGCTGGCAGGATACAACATACGCATTGGGATATCCGTCCGGCGTCACCGGAACCGTTAGAAAATGACAGCTGTCCACATAAGGCGCCAGCGCATACATATCAATCCCGCGCACCGCCGTATCCCACAAATCGCTGAAATCGTTGTCTGCATCCGCCTGTATCCGCCCGTATATGTTGAGAAAATATCCCCACTGAGATAAATCCGGACAAAGAAACAGCTCCGGATTCTTTTCTTTTAAAAGCGTCTGCATCTTTTGAAAATACAATTCCAGCTCTCTTGCTTTCCAAAACGCCTGATCCCTCCAGCGAAAGTACTGCGGCGTCTGTTTCCTTACATCCTCTTCTGTCAGAATAACGGTTCCATACTTTAACGTATACCAATATTCCTCCGGTTCCAATTGTGTAAAACTATCCACCGCCGTTCCATAGTTTTGATTCAGCCTGCCAATATCTCCTTCATACAGCGTCCGCAGAAAATCCAGATACCGCAGTTTTCCTTCTTCATCAAAGCTTGGAGCCACAACCGGGTCCCACATGCTGCATACCGGAATGACTTCTTTGCCGTCGTTTCCGTTGAAATCTTTCATCATACACCGCTCGCAGCCATCTCCATACCGTTCCATAATGCGCTCCACATGCTCTTTCATGGATTGTCTGGCTTTCGGCGACCAGTACTTATACCATTTTCCCGGCGTACCGTCCCAAAAAACGGTCTCTTCCCCGTAAATCGGCGGGCTGAACCGGATATGGGGATAAAGATTATCCCCATTTAAATACAGCAGCAAAAAATTATATCCAAGCCCATGCGCCCTTGCAGATCTCCCCATATACTCCTGCATTTTCACATATTGGCTCAACGCTCCCGTATCATACCGTTCTTTAAAATCTTCCCACGCCTTCGTGTCAAACATGACACTGTTAAATCCAAGCTCTTTGATTCTCTGCATTGTCTCATCCACAAATGTCTCGTCATCGTAAGCCGGACTGTAAAAATTGCCAAAAATCACGTTCATGTACGGCCTGTTATCTGTTCTGCTGACCAGCATATGCACATCCTCCGTCCTGATGCCTGATACGATCTCGTTTTGCAGCAGCTCTCTATCGTTATTTGTCGTTACTTTTCCCTTTGTCACATTACTCCATATATTCCATTAACCGATCAACCGTCGTGAACGCAAGACCTGTAACCGTATCCGCACATCCATAATAAATAGCGATTCTTCCTGTCGCTGCATCTGTAAGCGCCGCACACGGAAATACAACATTCGGCACGTCTCCGACACATTCATATAGTTCATGCGGCCCTAATATATAGTTTTTTGTCCTCTTTAATACCTTCCAAGGCTCTTCCAGGTCCAGCAGCGCACATCCCATCCGGTATACAAAGCCATTGCATGTATTGATAACGCCGTGATAAATGAGCAGCCACCCGTCTTCTGTCTCAATCGGAACGCTTCCCGCCCCAATTTTTGTACACTGCCATGCAGAAGCGTCGCCTTTGATCGTTCCCATCACATACCGATGGCATCCCCAATATTTCATGTCCGGGCTTTCACTCAGAAAAATATCTCCAAACGGCGTATGTCCATTGTCGCTCGGACGGCTCAGCATATAATACTTGCCGTTGATTTTTCTGGGAAACAGCACCCCATTGCGGTTAAACGGCAAAAATGCGTTTTCCATCTGGTAATACGTCTGAAAATCATACGTATATCCTACTCCAATCGTCGGATATTCATGATAACCATTGCACCAGGTCACATAATATTTATCTTCGATCCGGCACACACGCGGATCGTAGCGAAAATCCCTTTTCGCTACTTCCGGATGTGCTCCTTCAAATACGATCGGCTCATCGGAGATCTCCCAATGAATACCGTCTTCACTGAATCCGGTAAAAATATCCATGCTGATCGATTTGCTGTCACAGCGAAATACGCCTGCAAATCCATCGCCATAAGGAACTACCGCACTGTTAAAAATACTGTTAGAATTTTTTGTTGCAAATCTTTCTATAATCGGATTTGCGTCGTAGCGCCACACCGGCAAAACTTCCCCGCCTTTCGGCTCCTGCCACGGCATGTGCGGCAAATCCGCCCCAATAATTCTCGCCATACTATCATCCCTGTCTGTTATTTTTTATTTGCCATAAACTCATCTATCTGTTTCTGCGCTTCGTCCAGAATATCCTGGAAACCTGCAGCCATCAGTTCTTCTTTAATCTGCGGCACACAGACTGCCGGATCCTGCACCCCTGTCATAACCTCGCTCTTATACCGCAGCCAGATTTCCCCGCAGTTTGCAAGCTGATCGTATACAGATGTTGTATCAAACGTAAAACCAAGCATTACTGAAGCTACTGCCCCGTCTGTCAGTTCTTTAATCTCATCAAACTGTCCATACTCATCGGTATCTTCCTGCGTTACTGTAAAATAGCAGCCGTTTGTATAACCTGCCATATCCCAGTTTTTATCGCTCTTGTGTACTTTGCCGTCCTCTGTATACTCAAAGTTCACGCCTTCTTCTCCATAATAGAACATATCACGCAGCTTTGTATCTGTATTTACCAGATTTAACAGCTGCAAACATTTCTCAGGATGCTTGCTGTTCGTAGATACCATATTGATAGAACCACGTACCGTATCGTTGGAAAGAATGGAATCTCCAACTTTCGCTACTACAACGTCTTTCCCCATCTGCGGCCCCCAGGAAGTATATGCAGCTGTCGCCCAGCCCTGGCCGATTCTCCACATATTGTATGCACGCGCTTCGGATAATGTCGCAGCATCCGGATTAATCAGACCTTTCTGATTCCACTCATAAACGGTCTGCAGCGCTTTGTAAACATCCGGCTCTTCCAATGTAAAGCACGCTTTTGCATCCTGATCGTCATATCTGACGCCAAGCACCTGTGTACCTGCTCCAAGCTGGTCATATGCATCGAAAATAAAGTAGATACCATCATTTTTGGAATAGAACGGATAATCGTTCTTATCTGCCTTAAGCTGTTCAAACACCGGCGTCAGAGATTCCAGATCCGTCAGCTTTTCAATATCCAGATTGTATTCATCTACCAGCTCTTTATCCCAGATTGCATAATTGGATATTGCAATATCCTTATAGGTCGGCACACCATAGATTCTGTCATTGACTTTTACCGCAGTCCAGCATTCTTCAGGCATCATTTCATTTAACTCCGGCATATTCGCTTCGATCAAATCTGTAATATCGCAATATGCCCCCAGATTGATATCTGAAATATAGTTGCCGCCATGACCAAAGATAATATCATACGGTTCATTTGTACTGACAATAATATTTCTGCGGCTGTCCCAGTCTGCCCAGCTTACGATTTCCATTTCCAGTCTCACGCCAATCTTATCTTTAATATAATCGTTGACTTTGGAAATCCAGGAATCATAATTTTCCGGCATACCGTTACCGATAATTACCCATTTCAGATCTACTACTTCTCCACTGTCTGAGGACTCCGATCCTTCCGCCTGCGCATTGCTTCCATTATCCGAAGATGTCTTCTGTCCTCCGTCAGAACTGTTTCCGCAGCCGGCTAATGCGCCGATCGTCATCATTCCCGCCAAACCTGCCGCTAATAATCTTTTCAGTTTCATTCTCATTTCCTCCTTTAATTTTTTGTTAAAACGCTTTGTTTTACTCTTTTACCGAACCAATCGTAAGACCGGAAATAAAATATTTCTGGAAAAACGGATACGTCAGTGCAATTGGCACAATAATGACGATCGCAATCGCCATACGCACGCTTTCTGTCGGCATAGACGCCTTGTACTGCTGCATGGACAGACCGCCATATGGATTATTTGCCAGATATTCAATTCCTTTTTGTACATTGTTCAACAGAGACTGCAACGTCTGCAGCTTTTTATCATCTAAGTATAAAGAAGCCTGAAACCAGTCATTCCAATACCCAAATGCAGCAAACATCCCAATCGTGGCCATAACCGGCTTGGATATCGGGAGTACGATCTGCGCCCATATGCGGAACTGCCCGGCTCCGTCAATTTTTGCCGATTCTACAATTGCATCCGGAACGGTCGTACGGAAAAACGTCCGACAGATCGTAACGCTGAACGAAGAACATGCCAGCGGAAAGATCAGCGCCCAAATCGTATCACGCAACCCTAAAATATTATTTACAACTACATAGCTTGAAAGCATACCGCCGTTAAAAATCATCGGAACAAAGATAATCCATGTATAGATTCCTTTTAACTTAAATCCTCTTCTGGAAACTACATATCCCATCGTTGTTGTCAATGCAATCGTAATAATGGTACCGATCACCGTCACAATGATAGACATAAATACCGCACGAAAAATCATGGTTCTTTCATTCCATAAAAACTGATATGCAGCTGTCGAAAACTCCGGCGGAATAATCTGGTACCCGCCAGACCGAAGCGCCTCTTCACTTGTAATGGATATGGAAAAAACGAACAGCAGCGGAAAGATACATGTCAGCCCCAACAGTAAAAATATAATGTTAAATATGATATTGGTAGACTGCTTAATCTGATTCGTTGATGACGATTTTTCCAGATCTTTATTCTTTTTTCCCACTTTGTGCACCTCCCTCAGATAATCTCACATTAAATCAAACTGTTTTCTTTGTCGATCTTTCTCACAACCCAGTTCGCCAAAAGAATCGTAGCGCAACTGCAGATCGCCTGGAAGAAGGATGCCGCCGCAGTTCTTCCAATCGGCGTCGCCGGGGACTGGATCGCCTGATAAATATACGTATCAAATGTAGATACAGTTGTATACAATGACTGTGGAATTTTTCCGGTTACCTGATAGAACAATCCAAAGTCTGAGTTAAAGATTTTACCACAGTCCAGAATCAGCATCATAATAAATACCGGTTTAATCGAAGGGAGCGTAATATGTATCGCCTGCTGCCACTTGGTAGCCCCATCCATTACCGCAGCTTCATATAAAGATTGGTCAATGCCCGTAATGCTTGCGAGGTAAAGCACCATACCATACCCCATACCTTTCCATGTGTTCAGCAGCACGAGAATAAACGGCCAATACTTTGCTTCCTGATACCACATGATCGGATCTGTGCCCATTGCTTTGAGAATTCCGTTCAGATAACCTCTTTCCGGCGTCAGGATCGCATACACGAAATAGCTGACCACTACCCAAGACATAAAATATGGCAGAAACATCATGGTCTGATAAACTTTCGACCCCCTCTTGTTGCGCATGTTGCTTAACATCAGGGCGCCTCCTACCGCGACGCTGGCGCTGATGATAATAAACGCGATATTATAAAGAATCGTGTTTTTCAGCAGCATGGTAAACGCATTTGACGAGAAGAAAAACGAAAAGTTTCCGAATCCGGCCCATTCGCTGTGCAGCAAATTGTAAATGAAACCATGCCCGCCAGGCTGTAACTTGTAAACCTTAAATGCGATAATAATACCGAACATCGGCAGATAGGCAAAGATTACATACCAGATTAACGTAGGCAGTGACAACAGAAACAATTCTGTATCATCTTTCGACCAGCGTTTTTTCGGCGCTTTCCCTTTTCCATGAAGCATGTTGTTTGTCTTCATTTTGTTTGTCCTCCTTGTTTATTTTTGTTAAGTTAACATTAACATCTTCTGAAACAAATGTCAACTTGATATGTTAGTTTCATCACTATATACAATTATTCATAATATTTTTAGTATAATTTTACCAATAATTTATATTTGCAACAATGCGGCGCATTAAAGTGTAGCTTACAAAATTAAGCTTCTTTATGTAAACAAACATATTATATTTTCTATTTTGGCTGCGCGGACGCTGGGAGATGGAATTTAAGAGAAAATACAACAATTTACAAAAAGTGTTACATTCTGGCTACTCGGACGCTGGGAGAGAAAAT